>DASQGS010000396.1:0-17959 GCA_035632455.1 Thermoanaerobaculia bacterium
CAACCCGTCGACAGGCTCAGGGTCGCCCCGGCCCTCGATCTGGTCGGCGATCCATCCGCGGCTGCTCGCCCTGATCCGCGCGCACCGGTCGACGCTCATCTTCGTGAACAGCCGCCGTCTCGCCGAGCGGCTGGCCGGCGCGCTCAACGAACTTGCCGGCGAAACGCTGGTCAACGCCCACCACGGCTCGATCGCACGCACCCAGCGCATCGAGATCGAGGACAACCTCAAGTCGGGACGCCTTCCTGCGTTGGTCGCAACCTCGTCGCTCGAGCTCGGCATCGACATGGGAGCGATCGACCTGGTGATCCAGATCGAAGCGCCGCCGTCCATAGCCAGCGGCATGCAGCGCATCGGCCGGGCCAGCCACCAGGTCGGCACGGTGAGCGAGGGAATCATCTTCCCGAAGTATCGCGGCGATCTGGTCGCGTGCGCGGCGGTGACGAACGCGATGCACGGCGGACGGATCGAGCCGATTCGGTACCCGCGCAATCCGCTCGATGTGGTGGCGCAGCAGATCGTGGCCATGGTTTCGATGGACGGCTGGTCAGTGGACGAGTTGTTCGACACGATCCGAGGAGCCGCGCCGTTCGCTGAGTTGAGCCGGAACGTGTTCGACGGCGTGCTGGACATGCTATCCGGCTTGTACCCCTCCGACGAGTTCGCGGAGCTGCGGCCGCGCGTCACTTGGGACCGCGTGTCGGGCACGATCAGCGCGCGCGCCGGCGCCAAGCGTGTGGCCATTCTCAACGGCGGCACGATTCCCGACCGCGGCATGTACGGCGTCTTCCTCGCCGGCGCCGACAAGGGAAGCGCCCGCGTCGGCGAGCTGGACGAAGAGATGGTGTTCGAGTCGCGCCCCGGCGAGACCTTCATGCTCGGGGCCTCGACATGGCGCATCGATGAGATCACGCACGACCGCGTCATCGTCACGCCGGCGCCGGGCGAGCCCGGGAAGATGCCCTTCTGGAAGGCCGACGCTCCCGGTCGCACCGTCCCGTTCGGCGAAGAGATCGGAGCGCTCGTGCGGGAGTTGCGCGCATCTTCGCCCGCTACGGCGATCGAGCGCTTGTCTCGCGATCACGATCTCGATCCGCTCGCCGCCCAGAACCTCTTGCAGTATCTCGAAGACCAGCACGAGGCCACCGGCGCAGTTCCCGACGATCGCACGATCGTCGTGGAGCGCGTCGTCGATGAGCTTGGCGACTGGCGCGTGTGCGTGCTCTCGCCGTTCGGCGGACGGATCCATGCGCCATGGGCCATGGCCGCGACCGCGAAGGTCCGCAACGAGCTGGCCATCGACGTCGAGACTCTCTGGAGCGACGACGGATTCATCGTCCGTTTTCCTGATACCGACGTGCCGCCGCGCGCGGACCTCGTCATTCCCGACCCCGACGACGTCGAATCGCTCGTGGTCCGCCAGCTCGGATCGTCGTCGCTGTTCGCGGCCAAGTTCCGCGAGGCGGCCGGCCGGGCGTTGCTGCTTCCGCGGATGCGCGCCGGCGGCCGGACGCCGCTGTGGCAGCAGCGCAAGCGAGCGTTCGATCTCCTGCAGGTCGCCTCGCGATTCGGTTCGTTTCCGATGATTCTCGAGGCCTATCGCGAGGCGCTGCGCGATGTCTTCGACGTTCCGGCGCTCGTGCGGACGATGCGCAGCATTCGCGAGCGCACCATCCGCGTCGTCACGGCGGACACCCAGCGACCATCGCCATTCGCTGGATCGATCCTGTTCCGCTACGTGGCCAACTTTCTCTACGACGGCGACGCGCCGCTGGCGGAGCGGCGGGCCCAGGCGCTGTCGATCGATCAGAGTCAACTGCGCGAGCTGATGGGCGAGCCGGAGCTGCGCGAGCTGCTCGACTCCAGGGTCCTCGACGAGGTGGAGCTCGATCTGCAGCACCTCAATACGCGCCAGAAGGCGAAGTCCGCCGATGCGGTTCACAATCTGCTCCTGCGCCTCGGAGATCTCGCCGAGCACGAGATCGCGGCGCGGACATTGCTGGACGACCTCGCCGCGACACTGCGCGATCTCGTGCGGCAGCGGCGCATCTTTCAGGTCTCCGTCGCCGGCGAGCGACGGTACATCGCCGTCGAAGACGCGAGCCGTTATCGCGACACGCTCGGCGTGCCACTCCCCGCCGGCCTCGCGGAGCGCTTTCTCGAGCCGGTGGCCGATGCCGCCGGAGACCTCGTGCTTCGCTACGCCCGGACGCACGGTCCGTTCACTTCGCCGGAGCTCGCGCGGCGCTTCGCCCTCGGTGTGCAGGTCGCGAGCGCGGCGCTTGAGCGTTTCGTCGAGCGCGGGAGGCTCGTCGAAGGAGAGTTCCGTCCGGGCGGCACGCAGCGCGAGATCTGCGACGTCGAGGTGCTGCGAATCATCCGAAGGCGTTCGCTGGCCAAGCTGCGCCACGAAGTCGAGCCGATGGAGCAACGCGCGCTGGTGCGGACGATCGGGTCATGGCAAGGAGTGACGAGGAAGAAGAAGGGCCTGGAGGCGCTCCTCGAAGCGATCGAGTCGCTGCAAGGCTATCCGATGGCGGCGTCGATCTTCGAGGAGGAAGTGCTGGCAGCGCGGATCGACGACTACCGCGCCTCTGACCTCGACACACTGAGCGCGGCTGGCGAGATCGTCTGGACCGGCATCGAGCCTCTCGGCGAGCACGACGGGCGCATCGCGATCTATCTGACCGATCATCTACGGCTGATCCGCCCGCCTGCACGAGATTCAGCAGATCTCTCCGACGTCGAGCAAGCGCTCGCGGCTTACCTTCGCACGCACGGCGCGTCGTTTTTCGCGCAACTTCACCTTGCCGCGGGGGGAGGCTTTCCGAGCGAGGTCGTCGATGCGCTCTGGAGCCTTGTGTGGAAGGGCGTCGTCACGAACGACACATTTCACGCTCTACGGGCCTACACGCGTGGGCGCGGCGCAGCCAGCCGTGCCATCGCGCGAGGCCGCGCGTTTCGCTCGCGCCGCACGGCGCCGCTGTCAACGCAAGGACGCTGGTCGCTGATCGATACGCTGGCCACGACGACGGCGACGTCCACCGAGCAGGCCTCGGCGATCGCGCAGCAATTGCTGGCGCGCTACGGCGTGCTGACCCGCGAGGCGCCCGGCGCGGAATCGATCGCAGGCGGTTTCAGCGCGATCTATCCGGTTCTCAAGGCAATGGAGGACGCGGGCCGCGTGCGCCGCGGCTATTTCGTGGCCGGCCTCGGCGCAACGCAATTCGCCTCGGCGGGCGCGCTCGACTTGCTGCGTTCGTTCCGCGACGAGCCGGAGACGCCCGAGACTCTTATCCTTGCCGCGACTGATCCAGCCAACCCTTTCGGCGCGCTCCTAAAGTGGCCGGCCACCGACAGCATGGTGACGCGCAGCGCCGGAGCAACGGTCATCCTCGTCAACGGCATGCTGGCCGCCTATGTAAGCCGCGGCGAAAAGCAGCTCGCGGTCTTTCTCCCGGAGGACGAGCCTTCGCGAAGCCGCGTTGCCCACGAGATCGCGAAGGCCCTGGCATCGCTGGTTCAGACCGGCCGCCGCCGGGCGCTGCTCATCACCGAGATCGACAACCAGCCCGCCAGCAGACATCCTCTCGCGCCGTTCCTGGCAGAAGCCGGATTTGCGCCATCGACGATGGGGTATCAGATGCGGCCTGACCGTCATGCCTGAAGGCGACACGATCTTCCGCACGGCGGCGACGCTTCATCGCGCGCTGGCAGGGAAAGCGGTCACGCGATTCGAGACCGTGTTGGCGAAGTTGGCGCGGGTCGATGACGACACGCCGGTCGTGGGACGGACGATCGAGCGCGTGATCGCCGTTGGGAAGCACCTGCTGATCGAGCTTTCCGGCGACCTCTGGCTGCGGACGCACATGCGGATGAGCGGAAGCTGGCACATCTATCGCCCCGGCGAACGGTGGCAGAAGCGGCGCGCCGACATGCGCGTGGTCATCGTCACGCGCGACTTCGAAGCGGTCGCATTCAACGTCCCAATCGCCGAATTTCGGACATCGCGTGATCTGGATCGCGATCCCGAGCTTCGCGAGTTGGGCCCGGATCTCCTCGGCGCCGCGTTCGACGCGGCCGAGGCCGTGCGCCTCGCCCGACAGCACAGCGATTGCGAGATCGCCGATCTCCTCCTCAACCAGCACATCGCCGCGGGAATCGGAAACGTCTACAAATCCGAAGTGCTCTTCGTCAGCGGCATCGATCCATTTCGCATGGCGTCGACGATCAGCGATCCCGACCTCTCGACCGTATTCGAGCGTGCGCGCAAGCTGTTGCTGCTCAATGTGAGGGACACGCGAGGCAGCAATCGCAAGACGACGGGAAGCGCGAATCCATCGCATCGCCTCTGGGTCTACGGCCGAGGCGGCGAGCCATGCCGAAAATGCGGGACCGCCATCGAGGCGCGCAAACAAGGCCCCGATGCCAGGGTGACGTTCTGGTGTGCGAGATGCCAGCGCACGCCTGCTACTCTTATCCAGTGACCGATCTTGCAATCCTCCTGTTCACGCTACGGGTCGCAGCCACGAGCACGGCGCTGATTGCACCGATCGCGCTGGTTCTCGCGGCCCTGACGTGGCAGGCGGGTGCAAGGCTCCGGGCACTGATCGATGCGGCGGCTACCTTGCCGCTCGTTCTTCCGCCGACGGCGGTCGGGTTCGTACTGCTCGCGATCTTCTCGCGCAGGCGGCCTGCCGGCGCATTGCTGGCTCGACTCGGAGTCGGGTTTCTCTTTACGCCGAGGGCCGTCGTGCTGGCCGCCGCGGTGATGTCGTTCCCGCTGGTGTTCATGGCCTTCCGCGCGGCGATCGATTCCTCGGAGATCCGCTATTTTCAGATCGCTCGAACGCTCGGCCTGGGATCGATCCGTGCCTTCATTCGCGTCACACTACCCCTGGCCTGGCGTGGAATCCTCGGTGGCATCATCCTGGGCTTCTGTCGCGCGATCGGCGAATTCGGTGCGACGATTCTCATCGCAGGCAATATCCCGGGACGGACGCAGACGCTGGCCCTCGCGATCTACAACCGCGTCGAATCGGGTCATGAAGGAGACGCCGTTCTCCTCCTGATCTACGTCGTCCTGATTGCGCTCACCTCGCTGATTGGAAGCGAAGTTCTGATTCGCAGGCAGCAGAGGCGGCTGTCGTCATGATCGAGATCGATCTCCGCCTGCCGCTCGTTCATTTCGAGCTCGAGGTGCGCTGCAAGCTGGAAGCATCGGTTACCGCGGTTGTGGGGCCCTCAGGATCAGGGAAGACGTCACTGCTCGAAGCATTGGCGGGACTTCGCGGACGTGCGAAAGGGCGAATCGCGATCGATGGCGCGCTTCTGCTCGATTCCGATGGCCGCATCGCGCTGCCGCCAGAGGCGAGAGGAATCGGGTACGTGCCGCAGGACGCCGCGCTGTTCCCTCATCTGACGGCGCGGGAGAACATCCGCTTCGCCCGGAACGACGCGGATCGATTCGACGCGCTGGTCGCGACGCTGGAGCTCGCGCCGCTTCTCGATCGCCGGCCGGCCACGCTGTCTGGTGGCGAGCGGCAACGAGTGGCGCTGGCGCGTGCGCTGATGACCGAGCCCCGGCTGCTGCTGCTCGATGAACCGCTCGCATCGATCGATCAGCCGCTGCGGGACAAGATCCTGGTCTATCTGCGTCGCATCCGCGATATTCAACGCGCGCCGATGCTCTACGTCACGCATCAGCCATTCGAAGCCCTCGCCCTGGCCTCGGATTGTCTCGTGTTGCGCGATGGGCGCATCGTCGCGCAAGGCTCCCCCGACAGCGTTATGCACGATCCTGCGATCACCGGCTCGGCGGCGATCGAGAACGTGTTCCATGCGATCGACCCGCGCCACGACGCGACCCGAGGCATCACACGCGTATCCACCGCCGAGGGCATCGAGCTTGTGCTGCCGCATGACCAACTCGCCGCGGCGACGTTCCCGCTCGTCGTGCGCATCAGCGGAGACGACATCGTGGTCCTCGGCGAGCGGCCGGCGGCAATCTCGTCGCGCAACGTCCTCGAGGGCAGCGTCATCGCGCTGCATGTCGGCGAAGGGATCGCCGACGTCACGTTCGCGACTCCGGCGCGGATCCATGTGCGGCTGACCCGCGACGCCGCCGAGGACCTGCGCCTCGGAATCGGCTCCCGCGTTTGGCTTGCGCTGCGCAGCCGCGCGTTCAGGATCGTGGGATGAAGAAAGAGGTCAGAAGGCAGAGGGGGGATGCGCGTCGTCCCATGTACAATCCGGCGCTGCTGGAGGATCGAATGAGCACACTCCCGATCAAGGGACTGACCTTTCCGGAGATTCGCGTGCTGCAGGAATTCAGGCGGATCGCCGCCACGGAGATGCCGCTGGCCGCCATCAAGGCCATACGGCACCCGTCTGGCGGAGGAGAGGCGCCCGCGTTCTCGCTGATGGCCAAGGGCTTCCTCACGGCGGACGACGCAAGGGACAAGTTCGCTCTGACCGAAAAGGCGAAGGAGTTCCTGGCAATCGACGCGAAGCCGGAGGTCGAGGCGTCCGGCGGCGATGCCGGCGAGGCGTGACCCGGCGGGTTGCACAGCCTTCGGTGCAGAGCTTAACCCTCAGTCCCTCAGCATCTTACGGCAGATGGGAACCTGCCGCCACGGCCTTCGGAACGGTGCTGAAATTCGTAAAGCACATTGACTCAAAGAGTTAACCGCTTTACGATGTGCGGCTGAGGACTGAAATGAAGCATGGCGACAAAACAAAAACAAAAACGAAACCCGCCAAAACAGGCAAAGCCTCGAAAAAAACCCGCTCCGAAAAGCGCGAAATCCCCAAAGGCAAGGCCGGCTCCCGCGTCAAAGCCAGCCAAACAGTCCCCAAAAAAGGCAGCGCAAAAACCCAAACCCACAAAAAAGTCGCCGGCGGTAAAGGCGAAGCCGGCAAAGCACAAACCAGCAAAGCGGCAGCCCGCAAAGCAGCAGCCGGCAAAGCCGAAAGAGGCAAAAGCGAAAGCGGCAAAGCCCCAAACAAAGTCGCAAAGCGCAAAGCCGAAAAAGGGAGCGTCAAGGCCGAAAGCGCCAACGTCAAAGCCGCTAAGCCCGCCGCCCGCCCCGAGGCCGAGCGCAACGGCTTTACGAACCCCGTCGTTGCCGCCGCTTTCAAGCGGGCTGTCAAGAAGTACTCCAACGCCTTTCGCCGCCTCACCGACTGACAGCTCGGTAAAGTATCTGACGGTTCAGGACATCATCGAGCTGCACCGCGCCGTCTCCGCCGAGTTCGGCGGAACGCAGGCTCATCCCGGGGTTATCGATTCCCAATTCGGGCTGCTGAACTCGGTTCAACGGCCGCAGGTCACCACGCTCGGACGCGAAGCCTATCCCGCGTTCTCGGACAAGGTCGCGGCGTTCATGTTCGCGTTGTTGCAGAACAGTCCGTTCCGCGGCGGCAACCGCCGGCTGGCGATGGCGGCATTTCTCGCGTTCTGCGAGCTGAACGGCCGGACGATCGACGGCCGCGTGCTCGATGAAAAGGGGATCGAGAGCCTGGTCAAGCGCGCGTCGTCGAATCGCGAGCTCGGACTTCCGCCCGAGAACGTCTTCCGCGAAATCCGCGAGATCCTCAGCCGCGCGATCGTCCTGCAGAACTGAAGGCTGGTTCCGCCGTGTCTACGGGAAGTATCCCTTCGGAACGCGCAACTGCTGGTCACCTTTTGAGGTGATTGCCAGGCTGTGCCACTGGTCTTTCGTCGACGCGTCGGAGTAGAAGACGAGCTGATATTGCTGGCGCAGCTCGTCGGCGATCTTTCCGTAGACCTCGGGCAATTCCTTCTCCTGTTGAATGATGAAATACGTCGCGCCGGTATCTCGGGCTACGTTGGTGAGCTTGTGGGCCTCGAGCTTTCCGATGCCGAAGCGCATCATGCGCGAGAGCATCCGGTTCTTGATCACCGGGTAGATCGGCACGCCCGCATAGCGAGCATAGTGGATCAGATGATCGAGGGTGAACGTGCTGCCTTGATCGACTCCGTCCGTGAAGATGACGAGGGCGTGCCGTCCCGGCTGCTTCTGGAGCTCGAACAACATCTCGATGCCCGTGTCGTAAAGATGAGTCTCGCCGCCGGGTTTGACGCGGTCCACGACTCGGGCAACGGCCTCGGGATCGTTAGTCCACCCCGTCAGCCAGAACGTGGTCTGGTTGAAACCGACGACCGCGAGGCGGTCCTGCGGTCTGAGCAGCCGCTGAGCGAACTGCTTGGCCGCCGCCTTCACCACGGGCATCTCCTCGATCATGCTCTCCGAGTAGTCGATCAGGATGACGGCGTAGAGCGGCTGATCGGCTGCGGGCACGAGGGCCTCAATCCGCCGCGGCTTGCCGTCGTCGATCAGGGCGAGATCTTCAAGATGCAGCGGCTTGCCGCGAGCGGCGACGGAGAGAGGGATCTGCTGGAGCGTGACGTCGATCTGGTCTCGCGGCTCCGTTCCCCAGAAGAACACGTCGTTGGCTTCCTCGCCTCCGGATCCTCGGGCGACGACGCGGGCGTAGATCGTGCGGGAGAACTTCGAGGGATCGAAGCTTGTTTCGTAAGGAGGCGCGGCGACCGAGGCGATTTTCGACTCGCCGACGAAAAAGTCGACGCCTGCGACCGCGAGCTCCGCCGGCTTGACGATCACGGCCGAGAGAGACGCCCGCCCGGCCGGCGGAAGGGCCGCCGGCGCGTTCAGATGGACGCGAAACGGCGGGCGAGGGTCGTTGACGACCATCTCGTCCTCGCCGGCGATGTTGTTCTGCGCGTCGTAGCCGACCACGCGCAAGCGAAGCCTGCGCAAGTACTCACCGACGTGCACCGGTATTACCAGCGAGCGGCGGGCCGGCGCGTCGTTCCACTTCACTCCGTTGATCAACAGTTCCACGCGAGCCACGGCATCCGTTGTCGATACCGGCACGTAGAGCAGACCGTGTACGAGCCCTTGAGGCTTCTGGGTGATGCGTACCGGCGCGAGTTGGGCCCGTGCCGCGATCGCGATCAGCAGGATCACGAACGGGAAGAGTCGCTTCATGACGCTGGCGTAACAGCAGCCAGATAACGATCATTCTTGAAACAGGAAGCCGTCGATTGGATTGACTGACGAGCACCTCGCCTGAGCCGCTGGTGCACGAGACTGGAACGGAGTTGACGACGAAGCCAATACAATGAATGCAACAATGAGCAGTTCCGGAGTGCTGCACGTCCCCGAGCGAGAGTTCTCCATTGAAGCGCCGTGGGATGTGCCGGAGGAAGTGGAGCGCCATGCGCTGGTGCGCGCGGTGGATGGCAGTGCGCCGCGGTTGGCGACGTCCTTCGCCGCCTATCGCGATGCCGCGGCACTGGTCGTCGTGTTCTCCGGCGAAGACGACGAGACCGTCGCCCATTACCTCGGACACGACGAGCCGTTGTGGCAGGAGGACGTCGTCGAGGTCTTCCTCGCACCTGCGACATCCAGCGAGTACTTTGAGTTCGAGGTGAATCCGCTCGGGACGACGTTCGACGCGCGGATCGTCTCGCCCAACGGCGATCGTGCGACGATGACCACCGACTTGTCGTGGGATTGTAACGACCTTTTCGCGGCCGTCCGGAAAGTCTTCCCCATCGATGGCACGTTCAGGCTGACGATCGTGCTGCGCATCCCGTTTGCCTCGCTGACGATCGATCCACCGAGGCCGGGCGACGTGTGGGGCGCGAACTTCTTTCGGATCGACCGAAGCACGAAACGTGGTGACGAGTTCATGGCTTGGCAACCGACGCGCAAATCGCCGCCCGATTTTCACGTACCGGCGGCGTTTGGCAGATTGGTGTTTTGACTCCACCGCCTGAGAAAGGTGCACGGGGACGGCCGTTGGCGTAAGCTGAAGGGCAACGCAATGGTCCGTCTCCCGAGCGGCCGTATTCGGCACGCAGAACTACCCTGGTATCAAGCGCATGGAATCGGAAAGAAGGACTTCAAGATTAAGCGTTACCTCGACTAGCCATGCCTGAGACAACACATTTCGCAGTTTGTGTGCGCAACCGAGGGAATGAGGCCTCGCTGGAGCTGCGAAAGCTCTACGAAATCGTTCCCGACCTCGACGCGGAGAGAGATGGCATGATCCGAGTCATCGACGAGTCCGGCGAAGACTACCTCTTCCCTGCCGCCTTCTTTGTTCTCGCGCCGCTTCCGCCTTCCGTCGAAGAGGCGGTTCAGCAGGCCACACTCGCTTCAACAGCGGCCGGCTAATTGGCTCTTGCTGCAAGACTCGCCCGCCTGCTGGTGCTGCATTGCAAGTGCGCTGCCATTTCGCGGACCACGCCGCTGAAGCGGCTCCGTTAGACGACGATGCTAAGCCGCAAAGGCCTCGCGATATTCTCTAAGTTCGTGCTTCCCGTGTTCATTGCGGCAGCGGGAGCGATCGCTGACACGCCGCCGCGATCCGGCCAATGGGGTCTGCGCGGCATTACGAAACAACTCATTCCGCGAGACGATCTCGTCGTCGATATCGATGGACGTGGGGTCTCGGTCTACGACGTGACCGATCCCGGTGCGATTCGCCAGGTAAGTGCGGTGCAAACCGACGACGCGACCGTCGCCGGTACCTTCCTTGCCGACGGCCGGCTGGAAGTCGTCGCTGGAGCGAGCCTGCTCCGATACGATCTCGCCGCCGACGGCCGCCTCACTCTACTGTCGCTCGTCCCGTTCCCAGGCGTCAACATGCTGACTTCCAACGGATCGATGCTCGCGGGAGCCGGCCCCGATGGCGTGACCGTCTGGCAGACGAACGGCGCGTCGCTCGGCCGAGTTGCGCAATATTTAGTGCGAGGGGCGATCAGCGCCATCGCACTCCACGGCTCGATTCTCTACGTTGCCGTAGAAAACGTGGCTGTCTTTGTGTTCGATACGACCGCGGCCAGTGCTGAGCCGCTGGCCACGATCTCCGAGAACGCGCTGGCTCTGGCGTTCCGCGGCGACGTGCTCTGGCTCGCAACCGGCGTCACCGGACTCGTGGCCGTGGACGTGAGCGATCCAGCCGCGCCGCGCATTTTGAGCCGGACCGGCGCCGGCGCGGTCGATCTGGCACGAATCGCTGTCAGCGGAACGCTCGTATGTGCCTCCGAGCTCCCGGACACGCTCCACGTCTACGACGCGGCGGATCCCCAGAAACCGACGGAGACCGCGACGATCCGCGACGCCGCGCAGGTGGTCGCGGCATCGCGCGGCAAGCTCTTTCTGGCCGGAGCGGCGTTCGATCGATTCGGAATCGAGACGGAAACGGGAACGCCGTTGCGCGTTTACGACGAGAGCGAACTCCACGCGCCAAAGCTCGCCGGGGTATGGGAAGACCTCGCGGGCCCGGTCCGCGGCGTTGCGACTGACGGAACACTGGCGTATGTGGTCGATCCGCCTCGATTCCGGATCGTCGACGTCTCGCGCAGCGACGCGCCGCGGGAGATTGCATCGATGGCCATCGACGCGGGACTCGACCGCGTCAAGCTCCGAGGAAGCGACGTGATTCTGTACGGACGCGGCGACGTTCTTCGGATTGACGTTCACGATCCCTACAATCCGAAGACGACAGGCGTGTTTCACTCGCTTGGCCGGCCGCCCAGCAACGCGGCATTTGCTCGCGACACCATCATCGAGGGCAATCCGTGGAGCGGGCTTCACGTCGTCGATTTTGACAGCTTCGCCGAGCCAGGGCAGATCTCGGGCGTCAAGGGCCACTATTACGAGATCGTCGCGCTCCCCGACACGATCTACGGCTTCGAGCTGACGACGATGCGGGCGATCGATCTGGCGAATCGCAACAATGCCGAGCCGGTGCGCGACGTCGGGATCGGCGTTATCGAGGCTGCGATCCTGGCCACGCAGGAGCCGCCCCTCCTGGTCGTCCACGCGGTCGACCGGCTGCGCATCTTCAAGCTGGCGGACCGCCTCAATCCGATCGAGGCGAGCTCGCTCGACGTACCAGTGGACGGGCTTCTCAGCACCGACGGCGACGCCGCTTTCTTCGCTTCAGGAGGCTCTGTGTTCCATCTCGACCTCGGCGACCCGAGCCATCCGATACTGGAGGACTTTCCGCTTCGTGCCGTTGCGCCGTTGCAGATTGCCGCGGCACGCGGAAGAGTCGTCGTCGCCGACAGCTACTCGCTTCGGATCTACGGCCCCGACACGGCGCCGCCGCCTCCGCCGTCCTTGCGCGTCCGGCCTGCGAGAACCCCCCGTTGAACGTGCGCCGATTACAACAACTTTCCAACTTAACCCCTTTGGGCACAGGGAATTCATTCTACATTTTCTGATTTGTAATCGTTGGCTCGGCGGATCGGTATAGAGTGGTCGCCGGCCAAGGACCCCATTTCTCGAAATGACTTTTCCGCGAAAATCGATCGTAGCGATCCTCATTATCTTTGTGTCCGCCGCATTCGCCGGTGACGACGCGAAGAAGTGCACCTCTACCGCACGCGAGTGCGAGCAGCAAATCCGAAAAATGATGTCGGGGCGACGGTACCTCGGCGCGCAACTCGTCGACCTGCATCCCGGAATCATCGTCAAGAGCGTTGTCCCGGACGGCCCCGCCGAGCGCGCCGACTTCCGCGAGGGCGATCGCCTGATCGCGATCAACGGTCACGACCTCACAAACTCCGGCATCAAGGAATTCAAAGAATACCTGGGCGACGCCAAGGAGACAGGCAAGCTGTGGGTGATCGTGCAGCGCCGCGGCTCGTTCAAGAAGATCGATGTCCGGCTCGAGCCGTACACGAAGGCACAGATCGACAAGATCGTTGCGCAGCACTTATCGCAGAGCCACAGCGCCGGGCCTGGCCCGACGCAGCCTTGAGACGATAGGATCGATGATCAGCACGTTCCTGGCGAGGTTGCAAGCGACCTCCCGCCCCGGGAGCAGGTCTACACGCGTCTCGATCCTCCTTCCTTTTCTCATCATCTCCGCCGGTCTCGGCGTGCTCGCCTATCGTTCCCACCAGCTTTCGGTGCGCATGGAGCGAGGGCTCGACACGCTCGCCGTGCAATACGTCGGATACGCAGCCGAGATCACGGCGCTCCGCGTGGACGCCGCCGTGGCCGCCGAGCTTGCGCGCGTGACCGACGAATGGCAGCAGACGGAGCGCCGGCTCCAGGCACCGACGCCCGGCGCTCTCCAAACCTGGGTCAATCAGAACGAATGGATCGTCTCGGCCATCTACGTTCCCGACAGCGACCCGACCAATTCCATCTACGTCAGCGAGATTCCGTCGAGCTCGAGTGCAACCTCCACATTGACTCGCGAGTTCTACACGTCCAGCGGGACGGTCCGCTACGGATACGACCCTGATCGCCTCCTCCAGCGAGTCCGCAGCGCGATTCGGCAACAGCCGCTCGTTCGCTCGGAGTCTGTCCCGGGCACACTCGAGATCCAGAAAGAGTCAGAGATCGCGCTCGTCGCCCAGCCGAAGGAACGGGATCTGGTCAGGACCACCGATGGGTTCGCCTTCGTCTCTCCGCTCGCTGCTCCGCTCGGGACCTTCGCGATCCGCGCCTCCGTGCGCATGGCTTCCGTATCGCCCGGCTGGGAGAACCTCCGCCTGATGAGCCTCCTCGTGAATCTGGTTGCGTTCATTCTGACGGCACTCGGCGCTTATCTCGCCCTGCTCGGACTCCAGCGCGAGGCCGACGCCATGAAGCTGCGCGGTGCGCTGATCGCGAACGTCTCTCACGAGCTGCGCACGCCGCTTTCGATGATCCGCCTCGGCGCCGAGACCCTCAAGCGCGGGCCGAGGCTCAAAGAGAAAGACCGGCAGGAGATCGAGGACTCGATCCTCCGCGAGGTCCTCCACCTTTCGCACCTGGTCGAGAACGTGCTCGACGTGGCCCGCATCCAGCACCGAAGCACGAAGGCCCTCGCGTTCGGGCCGGTGTATCCGCGCGAGCTGGTGACCTCGCTCGTGACGACCTATGAATCGTGGATCAGGAGCAAGGGATTCAAGATCGACGTCGACCTCGCGGATGGCGTCGACGAACAATTCTGGGATCGGGATGCAGTTTCGCGGGCGCTGCTGAATCTGATCGACAACGCCATCAAGTACTCAGGGGACAAGAAGGCGCTGGAGATCATTCTCCGTCAGACCGACGAGCACGTGATCATCGAGGTCAAGGACCACGGCATCGGAATCGAGGCGAAGGATCTGGCGAAGATCTTCGACCCGTACTACCGCGCGCAATTCAGCGATACGCAAACGCGGCGCGGAGCGGGCCTGGGCTTGACGCTGGTGCAGCAGATCACGCAATCGCATGGGGGCCGGATCGAGGTGGACTCGACGCCGGGAGTGGGCTCTACGTTCCGCCTTCTTTTCCCGCGCGGGAAGGGTGAGGCAGCCGCGCCGATTCCCTCACTGGTACAGTCTCCGGAGGCTTTTTGAACGCCCCGGGAAACTCTGACATCATTCAGTCGTACTAAGAGCGACACGGGCGACAGGCTAGGACTCCGCCGGATGGCAAATCCTCGGAGGACGTGCGCTGCGGACTAACCGGAGCCGATCGGTGAAGATGGAGGGGCAAATGACGAAAATCCTGATCGTTGAAGACGAAGCCGGTCTGCGCCAGGGTCTGGAGATCAACCTCCGGCTGGAGAACTACGAGACGGTGCAGGCCGCCGACGGCGACGAGGCGATCCGGCTTTTTCACGCCGAACATCCTGATCTCGTGCTCCTGGACCTCATGCTCCCGAAGAAGAGCGGCTTCGAAGTGCTCGACCACATCCGGAAGATCTCGAAAGTGCCGGTGATCCTCCTGACGGCGCGCGGCCAGGAGACCGACAAAGTCCGCGGTCTCCGAGGCGGCGCTGATGACTACGTCACGAAACCGTTCGGCCTTCAGGAGCTCTTCGCGCGAATCGATGCCGTGATGCGGCGGAGCGAGGTCGGCGCAACGACGAAGGCCGTCTGCGAGGACCAGCTCATCAAGCTCGACCCTTCCACGCGCGAGGCGCACGCGAACAACCAGAAGCTCAAGCTCTCGCCGAAGGAGTTCGACCTCCTGATGTATCTCTTCCGTAACCGCGAGCGCGTCGTTCCGCGCGACGAGCTTCTCTCGCGCGTCTGGAACTATCGCGTCGATTTGAACCTCAACAGCAGGACGGTCGACACTCACGTGACCCGGCTCCGCCGCAAGCTGCAGAAAGCCGTGGGCACGGACGCGGCGGTGATCGTCGCCGTCGCGAAGATCGGGTATCGCTATCTTGGCGAGGCGACGCTCGCTCACTGATTCCCCAGGCCGTTTGACTTCGCACCGCGACCATCGTAGGGTTACGAGTCTCATGTTACTGCCAGGGGTTCGCGAGCACGCCGCCGCCGTTACCCATCGTTGTCGCTGTCGCCCCACTGGTCCGTTCGACCGCCGGGCGGCGTAATCTCCACCGACCGCGCATCTGAACTGGACCCGAGCGAAAGCCGGGTCCTTTCTGTTTGACAATCAAAAGGAGGAATGACATGCACGGCAAGATCTACAACAACATTACCGAAACCATCGGCAACACGCCGCTGGTGCGACTGAACCGCATCGTTCCTGAGGGAGCGGCGGAGGTCGTGGTCAAGCTCGAGTCGTTCAATCCGCTCTCGTCGGTCAAGGATCGCATCGCGATCTCGATGGTCGAGGAGGCCGAGAAGTCCGGCGAGCTGAAGCCCGGATCGACGATCGTCGAGGCCACGAGCGGCAACACTGGCATCGGCTTGGCGTTTGTCGCAGCGGCGAAGGGATACAAGTGCCTGCTGGTGATGCCCGATACGATGTCGGTCGAGCGACGGAAACTGCTGCAAGCCCTCGGAGCCGAGCTCGTCCTGACGCCCGGTCCGAAGGGCATCAAGGAATGCCAGCGCGTCGCTGAGGAGTACGCCGCGAGTCACCCGGGTGCGTGGCTCTCGCGCCAGTTCGACAATCCCGCCAACCTCAAGGTCCATCGCGAGACCACCGCGGTGGAGATCCTCCGCGACACGGGTGGGAAAGTGGATGCCGTCGTCGCCGGCGTCGGCACAGGCGGCACCGTCAGCGGCGTCGGCCAGGTGCTCAAGAAGCAGATTCCCGGCATCATCATGGTGTCGGTAGAGCCCGTCGAGTCGCAAGTGCTCAAGGGCGGGACGCACAATCCTCACAAGATCCAGGGCATCGGCGCGGGCATGATTCCCTCGATCTACGACGCCACGGTCGTCGATCGGATCACGGACATCACGTACGACCAGGCGGTCACGACGTCGCGCAGGCTGGCGAAAGAGGAAGGGATCTTCGTCGGCATCTCCTCGGGCGGGATCTGCTGGGCGGCAATCGATCTGGCGAAGGAGCTTGGCAAGGGCAAGCGCGTCGTCGCGATCCTTCCGAGCACCGGAGAACGGTATCTCTCGACGGCGCTCTTCGAGTACACCGACCTGGTGAACCAGCCGGCGACGACACCACAGATGTGGGCGGCGCAGCAGGCGGCGGCCGCGCCAGCGTCTCCGGCGACAGCGTAGGAGGGGGCGAGCGGGAAGATCCGCAAGTGGACGGCGGACGGGAACAACCGCCCGCTTCCCGCTCGCCGCAACCCCGCTCGCTGATTGTGTAAACGATCACAAGGGGCGCGCGCGTCAGATGGCAACTCAAGCCTATGCGCGCGCGCCTCGCAGTGCTCGTCGTGCTGTTCGCCGCTGTCCCACTCGTTGCCCAGTCCGAGTTCTCCCGCGCCAGCGTCGTCGCCGCGATGAACGTGGAGCGCGCCCTGCGACACCTCCCGCCGCTTCGCGAGGATCCACGCCTCGATGCCGCGGCGGCCGACCGCGTCGAGGACATGCTCTCGCTGCGTTACTGGGCGCACGACGCCCCCGACGGACGTACCCCCTTCGACTTTTTCATGCCGCGCGGCTATTCGTTCCTCGCCGCGGCCGAAAACCTCGCCGCCGGGTTCGACTCGGTGCAGAGGCTCATCTCCGGCTGGATGAGCTCCCGCGGCCACCGCGAGAACATCCTCTCTCCCGAATACGAGGACTGCGGCGTGGCTATCCTCGACGGCAGCACCACCCACCCGTGGTGGCGCGGCAAGTCAGTGGTCGTGCTGTTCGGCAAGGCCCGGGCGTCGTTATCGCGGTAGTGCGTACTCATGTCCCGGCCGCTGATTCGCGCAGACGGTCGGGCTGAACGTGTATCCGGAGGTCAGCCAGCGCCAGCGGATCGGCCCACACTGCCAAGGAAGTTGCTCTCTGAATGGCTCCCGGCGTGAGACGAGTGGACGTTTTTCAGCCATTCGAAGGGCTTTCGTCGATATGAACGAAGGAACTATCGCCATGCACGAGCCCGTTTCGAGTGCTCACAGCACGAAAGTGGTCATTCGTATGGATGTCTCAGCTATAATTACACTTATCTCGCATATCATGTTCTAATAGTCAGATCATAGAATTTAGAATATTGATAATAAAATCTGAAAATCAAATAATATCATCTAACTAGATAATCATGTTATTAGCATTTAAAATCACGTGATCAAAGCGTATGTACAATTTATTCAGTCGTCAGATTATTCAATCTAACGCTTAGCTGGTGGAATCTGGTTTCTTGACCGTAATGTCGAATCTCGCTTTGCTCACACGAGACTTGGGTCTGCGGATGGACAGCTTCCGGCTAATCATCGCCACTCCGAGCTCATTCATGGCGACGATCGGCGGATGGATGCCGTGACTCTGGCCATTCACAGCCACCGTGAGCTCACGAACGGCTAGAATGGGCGGACGCACGGCTACGACGGCCGTACTCACGGCTGAGATTCCCTAGTCGTCTCGGGCTTGCACCTGGAGCATTCACAGTTCGCTGGCACTCGTACACGACCGCCAGATCCAAACCGCGGATCGGCCGGCATGCGTGCCTGTCCAGCCGGCAGAAACGGGCGCTTCGCCAGCACACGTCCCGCAGCGTGACCGTCTGGTCCGCGGATCTGCGGTTCCGCGCCGGGCGGGGGC
>DASQGS010000397.1:0-6161 GCA_035632455.1 Thermoanaerobaculia bacterium
GGCGCCGGCGGCTCAGGATGACGTGCATGACAGTGAGAAAGAACAATATGCCGAACTTGGAAACCAAACGCAGTGCCGTTCGCGAGATCGTCGCGCGAATGAGCGCGTACACGCTCGAGCTCCGCGCAGCGGACATCAAGCTCAATCAGAACGAGAGTCCCTTCGACTTTCCACCGGAGCTGAAACGCGCAGTGCTCGATCGCGCCGCGGCACGCGGCTGGAACATCTATCCCGACTTTGAGGCCATCAAGCTTCGCACCGCCCTGGCCACGGCGTATGGGCTCGCACCAGAAAACGTGCTGACCGGCAACGGATCGAACGAGCTTCTGGCCGCGGCAATCGGCGCGTTTGTCGGCGCGGGCACTCCCGTCGTCTTTCCGCGGCCCGCGTTCACGCTCTACGAGAAGCTCGTCACGGTGGCGGGCGGCATTCCGCTGCCGGTCGATTTCGATCCCGACTCCGGTTTCCTTCCGCTGGACGACATGCTGCGGGCGATCGAGGCGCACGACAACCCTATCGTGATCCTCTGCTCGCCGAACAACCCGACCGGCGGCGTTCTCCCGAAGGACGGACTGGCGCGGCTGCTCGAGACCGGCGCGGTCGTTCTCTTCGACCGCGCGTACGGCGATTTCGCCGGTGAGGATCCACCGCCGCTGCACGAGAAGCTGGTGACGTTCTCGACTCTCTCCAAGGCTTGCGGACTGGCCGCGCTTCGCCTCGGATGGCTGGCGTCGACGGCCGCGAACTGCCGCGAGATCCGCAAGGTCAAGCTGCCGTACAGCCTCAACATCATCAGCGAGGAAGCGGCCATCGTTGCCCTGAGCAGCCGCGCCTATCGCGACCGCAACGTCGCCGCCATCGTCGCCGAGCGCGAGCGCGTCGTCGCCGCGATGCGCGCGATTCCGCGGATCACCGTCTTCCCGACGTCCGCGAATTTCATCGCCTTTCGGCCCGAGCGCAACTGCAAGGAGATCTTCGAAGCCCTCTGCGCCGCGAGCATTCTGATCCGCGACATTTCCGCCTATCCGCGAATGACCAATTGCCTGCGGGTATCGATTGGCACCTCTGCGCAGAATGATCGATTCCTGCAGGAATTGAAAATTGCAAATTGAAAATTGAAAGATGGAAAAACTCGGGGCGATTCTTCAAATGTCAATTTCTCAATTTTCAATTTGAGGATGCGGAGGGGATCCCTCGCCGTCTGGACGGCTCGGGATGACACGACCCGTCACGCCATTTTTCAATTTTCAATTTCGATCTTCAATTTGCGCCGGAGGCCCCAAATGAGAGCAGCATCAACGACTCGCAAGACCAAGGAGACATCGGTTCGCGTCAGCCTCGATCTCGATGGCACAGGCGAGTCGCAGATTCAGACGCCGGTCGGATTCCTGTCGCACATGCTCGACGTCATCGCACGGCACGGCCGCGTTGATCTGGAGGTCGAGGCCTCGGGCGACGTCGAGATCGACTATCACCACACCGTCGAGGACGTGGCGCTCGTTCTCGGCGAGACGTGCGCGAAAGCCCTCGGCGACAAGTCGGGCATCCGCCGTTTTGGCCACGCCTACGTGCCGCTCGACGAAGCCCTCGCGCGCGTCGTCGTCGATTTCGCGGGCCGCCCCTACCTCGTTTTCGAGGTGCCGGTCGATCGCGAGATGCTGCTCATCCACAAAGATTTTCCGTTCGCGCTGGTCGAAGAGTTCTTCAAGTCGTTTGCCAACAAATGCGCCTGCAACATCCACGTCGATCTGATCCGCGGGCGGAACGGCCATCACGTCGCGGAGGCCATTTTCAAAGCGTTTGCCATCGCCGTGCGCCAGGCGAAAGAAGTCGTCGGCGGCGGCGTGCCGAGCACCAAAGGCGTCATCTGATGGCAGTCACGCTGATCGACTCGCCGGTGGCTAACGTCGCCAACATCGCGCGCGCGCTCCGGCACGCCGGCGCGGCGCTGAACGTGACGCGCGACCCGGAGACCATTGCGTCGGCCGCCAAGCTCGTCCTGCCCGGCGTCGGGAGCTTCGTCGCGGCCATGCGCTGGCTCGTCGATTCGCAGGTCGGCGCCGCGATCCATCGCGCGGTCGATCGCGGCGCGCCGCTGCTCGGCATCTGCGTCGGCCACCAGCTCCTCTTCGATGTCTCGCACGAAATGGGGACCACCGCGGGCCTCGGCCTCTGCCGCGGAGTGGTCCGCCGCTTCGAAGGCGCGCTCCCGATTCCGCAGATCGGATGGAACCGCGTGGCCATTGCGCCCAACGTCCTCTTTGACGGCATCGAAACCGGCACGCCGTTCTATTTCGTCAACTCCTACGCCGCGACCGGCGCGGAATCATCAGCCATCGCCTGGGCCGACTATGACGGCCCGTTTCCCGCCGCCGTCAACAGCCGCAACGTCTGGGGCGTGCAGTTCCACCCGGAGAAATCATCGAATGCCGGGCTGCGGGTGTTGAGGAATTACGTGGAGAAGATCATGTGAAGGCTTTACTTCCAAGTGTCATCCTGAGCCGGCGGCACCCCGAAGGGGTAGAGTGCGGCGAAGGATCTCCTTGACAGGAATCACCGGTCTCCCAAGGAGATCCTTCGGCGCGCTTCACCCCTCCGGGGTTCCGCCGCCTCAGGATGACACCAGCGCTCATTCCTCGCGACGACGCGAGGTAGCGCGCAATTCAACATTCACAATTCAACATTCAACATTTTGGTTCTCCGGCTATCAATGAACGCAAGACTCTTCGATGTAATCCCCTCCCTCGACATCCTTCACGGCCGGGTCGTTCGCCTCATACGCGGCGATTTCACGCAGCCGACCGTCTACGGCGAGCCGGAGGAGATCCTCGACTCGCTCGACGTTCCCGCCGGATCGCGCCTTCATGTCGTCGATCTCGAGGGCTCGCGCCTCGGAAGACCGATCGAAACGGAGATCGTGCGGAGGCTGGCGCAACGCGATCTGCGCGTTCAGGCCGGCGGAGGCGTGCGCTCGCTCGAGGATGCGCGCGCGTGGCTCGACGCCGGCGCCGTGAAGGTCGCCATCGGTACCGTCGCCGGCGATACGCCCGGTCTGCTTCGTGAGATCGTTGACAAGATCGGGGCCGAGCGCGTCATTCCAGCGGTCGATGTTCGCGACGGGGTCGTGCGCGTCGCCGGCTGGCAGCGAAGTGCCGGGCAGTCGATCGATGAAGTCTTCGCACAGATCGCAGGCCTCGGCATCGCCGAAGTGCTTGTCACCGACATCGCCCAAGACGGCGTTCTCCGAGGCCCCTCTTTCGAGCTCTACCGGATGCTTCGCCGCGCCACGCCGGTTCGCATCATTGCCTCAGGCGGCGTGACCTCGCTGAGCGATCTCGTCTCGCTCGCGCGCCTCGGCAACGTGAGCGGTTGCGTCATCGGCAAGGCGTTGCTCGATGGGCGGCTCTCGCTCGCGGAAGCACGCGAGCGCGTGGCCGTGCCGAACGCCATCCCGGAGCGCGTGATTCCATGTCTCGACGTACGTGACGGCCGCGTGGTCAAGGGCGTGAATTTTCAAAACATGCGCGACGCGGGCGAACCGGTCGACGCCGCGCGCCGCTACGAAGCCGAGGGAGCCGACGAGCTCGTGATCCTCGACATTTCCGCCACCGACCGCAAGACCGACACGGCGATCGAAACCGTGCGCCGAATCGCCGAGGCGATCTTCATCCCGCTGACCGTCGGCGGCGGCGTTCGCACGATCGAAGACTTTCGCGGTTTGCTGCGAGCCGGCGCCGATCGCGTGGCCATCAACACCGCCGCTATTCGCCGGCCCGAGCTTATCGCCGAAGCCGCCTCGGAGTTCGGCGTGCAAGCCGTCGTCCTGTCGTGCGACGCCAAGCGCAACGGCGATCATTACGAAGCCATCGTCAGGAGCGGCAAAGAGAGCAGCGGCGTCGAAGCCGTTTCGTGGTGCCGCAAAGCCGAGCAGCTCGGAGCCGGCGAGATCCTCCTCACCTCAGTCGATCGCGACGGCACGAACGCCGGCTTCGATCTCGACCTGCTCCGAGCCGTCTCCAGCGCCGTCCGAATCGGCGTCATCGCCTCCGGCGGCGCCGGCAGGCTCGAGGACTTCCGCGACGCCATCGAGAGCGGCGGCGCTCGCGCCGTCCTCGCCGCGTCGCTCTTCCACGATCGCAAACTGACTATCAGCGAAGTGAAGGCATTTCTCGCCGAGGAAGGAATCCCAATCAGAGAAGTCAGATGACTGCGGCGACGGGGTTAATCCCGTACGGGCCCGACACTCTCAGCGTCTGCTGACACGAAAAGCTCAGAATTCATCAAGGCGAAAATGAGGTGGGAGCGCGGCAGAAACTCAGCGGAGACCGACAAGGGCCTTCTTGAATGCTTCCTTGAACCTTACCGGATGCGCGGGAGAATACCAGAAATTCGGGGTTTGACTACCGAAAAATGGGAGCCGAGAATGTAAGCGCTTTCATCCTCGGGACACAAAAGGCGTCCCTCCGGCGTCTCCACCGCTCAGCCTGCGCTGACGACCTCGCTGATGCCGTGATCGCGGCGGAGGCGCCACTGGCGGCCGATGGCGTCGGCGAACGCGGACCGGCCGGTACCGATCCATTCCGTCAGCAGATCGACGCTGATCTCGTCGAGTCCTTCGATGATCGCCAGGCTCGCCGCTTCAGCGATGCGATCGATCGGTTTGTCCAACGTCGCGATGATGCGCGCCGATCGCGACAACGTCGAGGCGAGCTCGACTTCGTGACCCATGGCCAGCATGCGTGTCGCGATCAATGTCAGCAGCACCGCGGCGTTCCAGTTCGAACGACGCTCCCATCGCGGCGGAACGACGAAATCAGCGATCCCGATCTCCGATGCAAGCGCGGCGATGTGGCGCTCGGTGGCGGTGTGAATCGGCTCGAGGTCGGAGTGGAAGAGCAGGTTATAGGCGTCGTCGCCCTCCGCGATGTTCATCATTCGGACGATGGCCTGCTTCGCAACCGCCTCGATCTCGACCGGCACCGCTGCAAGGAATCGGCAGCCGGAGCCCTTCGCCATCGCAGCGAGGCCGCCGAGCGTCGCGAGGTCTGTGGTGATCGGATAGACAACCGGCACAGCGATGCCCCACGCCAACTCGCGGGCTGCAGCCTCCTGGGCAAGCGGTAGCAAGAGTTCGCGATCCGGCGGCCAGGCCGCGAGGACCACGATCGTGCCCGGCGGGACGCTTTCGGGAAGCGAGCCCTCGGTCGAGACGAGATGGATCGCCGCCGTGCCCTCGCTCTCGCAGAAGCGGAGCGCTTCGCCGCCGCGGCTGAAGACGCGCTCGGCGATTCCCGTGGCATCGATGAGAGCGGGCCCACCGAGGCGCTGCCGCAGCGTCGCACGCTCGAGCTCCTCGCGCACGTTCTCGCAGACGACGACCTCAAGCTTCTCGGCGGCGCCGGCCCTGAGATCCAGGTAGTCGATCGATACCGGCGTCGCACGCCGGCTGCTGTAGGGAGCGATCGTGCAGGCCGGCCAGAACGGCGGCGCGGGAACCCCGAATCGTTCGATTCGGAGGTGCGGAGCCTTGCGGTAGATGATCAACTCGGCTGCTTCCCGGCGAGGTAAGGTGCCACGAGCGCTCGCACGTGCTTGGCGATCATGTCGAACTCGAGGTTCACGCCGTCGCCAATACGCGCCGTTCCGAGGTTCGTGAGGCGCAGCGTCTCGGGAATGAGCGCGGCGGCAAAGCTGGTCTCGTCGGGATCGACGATGGTGAGGGAAACGCCGTCGACGGCAATGGATCCCTTGCTCACGACGAGATCGCCGAAATCGCGCGGATAACTCCACCGATAGACCGCGAAATCGCCCTCGGAGCCGATGGAGGTCAGCGTCCCGGTCGTGTCGACGTGGCCTTGAACGAAGTGCCCGCCGAGCCGGTCGCCGAGCCCAAGAGCGCGCTCGATGTTGACCTCTGCCCCGACACCGAGCCTGCCGAGCGTTGTGCGAGCGAGCGTCTCCTCGGACAGATCGGTGATCAGCGTGCCGTCGTCGCGCGGCATCATGGTCAGGCAGACGCCATTGACCGCGATGCTCTCGCCACGCACGAACGGCCCCTCGCACGTGGTGCGAAGCCGCATTCGCGCGCCCGATGCGAGCTTGTCGAAGGCTTCGATGATGCCGCGGTGGTAGATGAGCCCGGTGAACATGGTTGATTCGGT
>DASQGS010000398.1:0-1838 GCA_035632455.1 Thermoanaerobaculia bacterium
CGTGGCGGACGATGAGGAGCTCATCCTCCTGATCAAGACCAGCGACGAGAACCTCGAGGCGCTGAAGAGCGCGCTTCTCGCGATCCATCCGTACGAAGTGCCGGAGCTCGTCGTGGTGCGGCCAGACCACGTCGCATCGCCCTACCTCGAGTGGCTCGTCGAGTCGCTGACGCCGTAACGCTTCCACCGCCACCGTGCTACGCCGAACACCAGCAATCCTGCGATCGTCGCAAACGTGATCGCCCGGCCAAGGACGAAGGAGCGCGGCAGATACGACAGAAGAATCGCGTGCTTCCCCGCCGGCACGTAGAGCGCGAGCAGGGCATGGTCGCCGAAGTAGAGCGGCGTGCGTTTCTGGTCGATGTAGGCTTTCCAGCCCTTCCAGGCGGTCTCGGAAATGATGATCCATCCCGGCGCGTCCATGGTCGCGGTCATGGCCAGCCTGCCGAGCCCTCCGCGGATCGTGGCCACGTGTCCCGCGCCATTCGGGATCTCTTCGCCATGATGCCCGCGCATCCGCACCCAGCCGCGTTGCCGGAAATCGGTCGCTTCCGAGATCTCTTTGAGCGTACGCCCGTCGTCCTCCTCGAGGCGGATGCGGGCCGGCACGAACGCCCGCCCGAGAACGCGATCGTTCTCCAGTAATTGCACGCCTGGCTGTTCTTTGACTTTGTGCCACCAGGCAGGCGGGTGGTAGTCGGGGGAAGCCAGCGCGTGCCGCACGTTGAGGGCATCGAGAAACGGCCGGCCGAGATCGTCGATTCGGTTGGACCAGACCGGCTGCGGAACGCACCAGAAGCCGTAGGTCTGCCGCATGCGGTTGAAGGTCATGGCCTGATAGCCACGAACGTCCTCGAGGCCGTATATCGTCGCGAAATTCGGCCAGAGCACGTTACCGGCGGCGGTGATCCGATACGGCTCTCCGTCCGCAGGCAAGCCCGCCAGCACCTCGATCTTCGGGTAGAACGCCGCGGCGTCGATGGTCGGGTAGAAGCCGCCGTGTTCCGCGGTCCGCTGGACGATCAACACGAGGACGATAGACGCGAGAAGCGCGCGCTCGCCCCGCACCAGGCGCGCGCAGAGCAGCGCCGCGATCAGCGGTAGCAGCAGGAAAGCCGTGTGCCTGGCGAGGAACTCGGCTGTCAGCTCGCTGGCGATCATCGGGTCCCAGCGCAACAGGACGATCGCACCCACGATCGCCGCGAGACAGGCGCAAACGGCCGCAAAGCGGCGCCTGTCCACCACATCGCGCAGCCTCTCCACGCCGAGCGCCGCCAGCGCCGCCAAGGCGAACGTCTGAGCAAAGAGCATGCGACTGTTGATGGCGACGTCGAACAGCGGCAGTTTCGCCAGCCAGTCGGCGAAAGGCGGGAAATCGTTCCCGATCAGAACACCGACTCCGAGCACTGCGAGCAGCACCCATTTCTCGCGCTGCGGCGATCGCCAGAGGCCGAGGATCGCCAGCGCGAGCACGACCGTTCCGGCATAGCCGTTGTCGAAGTGAGGGTACTCCGGCTCGCTCGCAGCGCGCACGGAATCCCCTGGATCGCCGTACTCGAACGGAAGAACGTTGAGCCGCAGCCGCTGCAGCGCCTCCTCCGGCGGCAGCGATCTATGCGCCTTCGTGTAGATCGCCGAGCGGAACAGATTCTCCATCGTCTGCGGGATAGCCTCGATCACGGGCAGCAGGAAAATCGCGCAGAGCAGCAGCGCCAAGGCCCCTGCACCCGCACCCGCCGCGCACGCGCGGAACCATCCTTTCGCTCGGACGCTCCAGAGCTCCCACGCCGCCCAGAGCAATCCGATCGCGACGATGTGCAGCGCGCTCTCTGGATGCC
>DASQGS010000399.1:0-7994 GCA_035632455.1 Thermoanaerobaculia bacterium
GCAGGGCGCCCTCCGGCAACGAGCGGGTCGCGCCGTCGATGATTGCCCGGATTTCGTCGACGCGTCCGCAGGCCTCGGCCAGCCGCCGCGGCGTGAGGAAGTTCTGGCGAATGTCGTTGCCAGGCACGATCGTGTCGGGCCGGAACTTCCCACCCAGGAGTCCCGACGCGAGCGGAACGCGCGCGATGATGCCGTAGCCCTTCTCCTTCGCCAATGGGAACAACTCTTTCGCCGGGGCCTGATTCAGGACGTTGTACAACACCTGCAACGCGTAACCCCAACCGCGGTTGATGATCTCGATCCCCTCGTCGGGTGTGTTCACCGACACGCCCCAGTAGCGGATCTTGCCGATCTCCTGCAGGTGAGCCATCGCTTCCTGGATCTCCTCGCGCTTGAGGTCGTCGAGAGTCGGGTTGTGCACCTGGTAGAGATCGATGTAGTCGGTGCGAAGGCGTTTGAGCGATCCGTCTACGGCGTGGAAGATGTGCTGGCGGGAGAAGTCTTTCTTCAGCGCGCCGCTGGACGTACGTACGACGCCCGCCTTTGTGGCGATGACGACGCTCTCACGGTTGCGTGAAAGGACGATCCCGAGCAACGATTCGCTGCGGCCAAACCCGTAGCTGTCGGCCGTATCGAAGAAGTTGATCCCGAGATCGCGGGCCCGGCGAATCGCGGCGAGCGAATCCTCGTCGGAGGTCCGGCCCCAACCGAGAGGCGCGCCGGAAGCCTCCGCAGGCCCGCCAATAGCCCACGCGCCAAATCCGATCTCGCTGATCTTGATCCCGGTCTTTCCTAGCACACGCTGCCGCATCGAACCTGATTCTACAGGAGCCGGCATGCGGAAATTCGGACCGTGGTGGTTTCGCAGCGACCGATGTGGCTATTGTCCGAACTCTTGGGGAATCGGCGCCACGAAACGCCCGATGCCAGTGTGCTCGATAAGCCAGGCGTGCAGCATGAGCCGGGAGCTGGATGGCGCAGCCGGTCCGTACTTCCGATCTCCGACAATCGGATGGCCAATCGATGCCAAATGGACGCGGATCTGGTGCGTACGTCCTGTGGCGATCTCGATCTCCACGAGCGTCTGCCCGTTCGCGCTCGACCGCGGACGCACGTGCGTGACCGCGGCGCGCCCGCTGGGTGAGAGTCGGAACGCGGTCTCCGTGTCACGCGCGATCGGATCGTCGATCGTCCTCTCTCCGTCAAGCAGACCGTTAACCACTGCGACGTAGAGCTTGCGCATCGCACCCGAGGCGAAAAGCTGCGAAAGCGTGGTGGCCATGGCTCGTGTTCGGGCGAAGAGGACGATGCCGCTCGTGACGGTATCGATCCGATGCACGAGGTAGAGCTCGCCGCTTCCGGTCTCTCGTTTCAGATGCAGACGCAGGAGCTCTTCGAGCGATCGCTGCTTCCGATCGCGCGCCGGCTGGACGTCGAGGCCGGCCGGCTTGTCGACGGCGACGATCTCGTCAGTGATCGCAATGATTGAAAGGCCGGCTGCGGCCTCGACGATCGCGATGCGGTCACCGTCAGTGACGACTCGTGAAGCGATAGAGACCGGGCGTTCATTGACCAGAACGCGATGCGCCGCCAGCAATTCGCGGGCCTTCCGGCGAGAGATTTCGGGGAAACGCTGAGCGATCGCCTGGTCGAGCCGCAATGCCATGATCCAGTCTAATCGTAGGGGCGCACGGCTGTGCGCCCGCAACTTCGGTCTCGTAAGCTCGGAAAAGCCAAGCGCTAAGCTGCGGGCGGACAGCCGTCCACCCCTATAGACTGTGGGAAATCGGGTTTCCTTGCCGTCTATATCGGTCGGGATGACGACGGCCGTCGCGAAACTTTCCTGCCGCTCAGTTGGAATCGGTAGAATCGTTGGCGCCGAGACCTTCACTACCTTACATGACCAGCGTCGGCGATCATCTCGGTCCCTACGAAATCCTCGCCCCGATCGGCGCAGGCGGTATGGGGGAAGTCTTTGTTGGCCGCGATCCCTCGCTGGGCCGCAAAGTGGCCCTCAAGGTCCTTCCACTCAACCTCTCCGAGGATCGCGAGACACTGACGCGTTTCACGCAGGAAGCGCGCTCCGCCTCGGCGCTCAACCACCCCAACATTGTCACGATTTACGAAGTGGGCACTGCCGGAGGCGTCCCGTACATTGCGATGGAGTACATCGAAGGGCATGACCTCCGATCGCTGATGCGGGAGGCTCCGCTGCCGAACCGAAAGCTGCTCGACATCGCGGCGCAGATCGCGGAGGGACTGGCAGCCGCACACGAACGGGGGATCATCCACCGCGATCTCAAGCCCGAGAACATCATGGTGACGAAAAACGGCTTCGTGAAGATTCTCGACTTCGGCCTGGCGAAGATGACGAGGGCCTCACCGGCCGGCACCAACGACAACACGGTCCAGCTCGAGGTCCCGGCGACAACGCCCGGGATGATCCTCGGTACCGTCGGCTACATGTCGCCGGAGCAGGCTCGAGGGAGGCGCCTCGATTTCCGCTCCGACCAATTCGCCCTCGGTTCGATGCTCTACGAGCTCGCCACAGGGCGGCTTGCGTTCCAGGGCGAGGCCGCTGTCGATACTCTCTCGACCATCATCCACCAGGATCCTGTGCCGATCCTGCAGTTGAATCGCAATGTGCCCGCGCCATTCGTGTGGATCATCGAGCGGCTCCACTCGAAGGACCCGGAAGAGCGTTATGCCTCGACACGCGACCTCGCGCACGAGCTGCGCTCGCTCCGCGACCGCGCCGCCGGCGAGGCAAGCACGTTGCCGACGATCCCTCCACGAGGACTGCGACGCGGGCGGACACCCGTGATGCTTGTGACGGGAGTACTCCTCCTTCTCGCTGCGAGTATCGCTTATCTGGTCGAGCGGCGTTCTGGCGGCGTCGGAATCACGTCGGCCGCGTCCGCCAGCGCGCCTGCCGCGAAGCAGTACCTCGCGGTGATGCCTTTCCGCGATCTCACCGGCGGGGAGGAAGGCCAACTCGTCGTCGACGGCTTCGGTGAAACGCTCGCGTCGCGGCTCGCGCACTTCCCGACGGTTCAGATCATGCGAGCGACGACTCCGGAAGCGCTTGCCATCCGGGACGTGCGCAAGCTGGCGCGCGACTTGGGCGCGAGTCTCGTGCTCACCGGATCGATGCAGAAGAACGGCGATCTCGTGAGGCTCACGTACAGCGTGTTCGACGCGCGACGCGGCCTCGAGCAGCCGGGCGACGTGATCGACGCGCCCGCATCCGATCTGTGCAACCTTCAGGATAAGCTCGCCGAGAATGTCGCCGCGACGATTCACCTCGGTCCGCCAACGGGAAAGCCGTCCGTCCCCGACAACTCCGTATCCCAACAGCAGTATCTCGAGGCGCTTGGACGCCTCCGGCGATACGACAGCGAGCCTTCGGTCGACGGTGCGATCGCGATTCTCGAGGCTCTCGGCGCCAAGAACAAGGGAGCCTTGATCCAGGCCGCCCTAGGACGCGCATATTTCGACAAGTTCGTGATCACCCACGACCCGAAATGGGCGACCCAGGCCGTGACAGCTTGCGATCGCGCTGTGGCCAGCGATCCGCAGAACCCCGACGTCCACGTCACGATCGGAGATGTTCGAAGACAGACCGGCCGGCCGGACGAGGCTGTTGCGGCGTATCAACGCGCCCTTCAGCAGCAGCCGAACAATGCCGAGGCCATCCTCGGCCTCGCTGAGACCTATCGAATCACCGGCAACCTCGGCGAGGCCGAGAAATCCTATCGGCGGGCCATCGAGCTCCAGCCGGGATTCTGGGGCGGCTACAACAAGCTCGGAGTCTTCTATCTGGTTCACGGCCGCTATCCCGAGAGCGTCGAGATGTTCAAGAAGGTGCTCACCATCGTTCCCGACAATCAGCGCGCCTACAGTAACCTCGGTGCCGCCTACCAGCAGATGGGCCGCTATGACGATGCCATTCGCGTATTTGAGGATTCCATCCGCCAGAAGCCTACCGCTTCAGCCTATTCGAATCTTGGGACCTCTTACTATTCGACGGGCCGGATGACGGATGCAGCCGCCGCGTTTGAGAAGGCGACGGCGCTCAATAGTCGTTTCTATCTCTACTGGATGAACCTCGGCGAAACGTGCCGCTGGGTTCCGGGCGCAGGCGGGCGGGCCGATGCGGCTTTCGACCGTTGTGCACAGCTCTGCGCTGACGAATTGAAGGTCAACCCTCGGAATGCCGAGGTGCATGTCTCTTTCGCAGTGTGCCTCGCGAAACGGGGCAAGGCTGAGCACGCAAAGAAGGAGAGCGCTGAGGCCCTCCGGCTCGAGCCGGCAAATCCCGGGTTCTTGTATCTGTCGGCCGTCGTCGCCAATACTAACGGCGACACGAGCCTGGCGCTCCAGCAGATCGATAACGCCGTCCGTCATGGCTACAACGCCGCCGATATCGAGCGTGATCCTGAATTTACTAATCTCCGAAAAAACGGTACGCTCGCGGCAGTTCTTCAGCCACCTTCCAAGACCAAGTAGCGTTCAAGGAGGCAGACATGCCAGCCATTCGCCGTATCTCGATCGCCATGGTGTTCACTATTGCGGCTGCAATTCTCGCCGTTGGCGCCATTTTCGCCGCAACGCAAAAGGCTGATCCTTCCCACAAGCAGGCTCAAGTCACGACAGACAGTGCCGGAAGTCCCGTGGTCACGCCTGATCCGATCGTTCTCAAGAAGAATACGCACAAGGCTGAATGGGTCTCCAACAACCCGATCAAGATCGAGCTCGCAGATGGTCTCGAGCAACCGTGCAAGCAGATCGGCAAAGAATGGCGCTGCGTGTCGAAGACCTTCGCGAAAGAGGGCCGGGTGAAATACTCGGTTTCTATCAACGCCGGCGGGGCTTGGCACACGGTTGATCCCTTGATCGATGTGACTCCGTAGTCCCCACCTGTCGCCTGCGGACATACCGCCGCGCCCGTTACCTCAGGTTCTCCAGATTGACGCTCACCTTGCTGCTGTTTCGGAGGTCGTTCATCAGTTTCGCGGCCGCAGCCATGACGTCACTGGCATGCTGGGTCATCAGGTATTCTCGAACCTTTGACTTCGCCGTTTCGAATGACTCCGTGCCCGCCGGCTTCTTGTCTTCGACAAGGATCAGGTGAAAGCCGAAGCGGGTCTCGACGATGCCGCTCATGGATCCCTTCTTGAGGGCGAACGCGGTCTCTTCAAAGGTCGTGTCGAGGCTGCCTCGGGAGACCCATCCGAGGTCGCCGCCCGACTGTGCCGATCCATCCTCGGAGTACTTCTGGGCGGCTTGCGCAAAATGCGCCAGCACAATGCGGTCGATCGCGTCCTGATCGGTGCCCTTCGGAAAGACATTCTGGGAACGGATCGCCGTGTACACGCCCTTGATCGCCTCGAGAGCCTGTTCCTTCGTCTTCGGCGCCGGCCCTGCACCGTTCGCAGTGATCACGATGTGCCGCACCTTGATCATCTCCGGCGTGGCGAACTCGCTCTGGTGCTGATCGTAGTAAGCGTGGATCTCGGCGTCGGTGACGATCGGAGCGGAGACCACGTCGCGAACATATCGGTCGAACAGCGCCCCTTCCTTGGCGGCATCCATCTCCGCCTGAATCTCCGGACGCTTGTCAAAGCCGCTCTTGATGGCTTCCTGCACGACCAGGCGTTTGCGGATGTAGTTGTCGAGAAAACCCGCCTTGCCGCCGGTTCGCTCGTACTGTTCGCGCATCTGCGTGCCGAGGCGGTCGTAGAGCTGGTTCAGCTTCTCGAGCGTGATCGTCTCTCCGTTGACAACGGCAACGATCTTCTGCGACGCAGCGCTCGCCGCCGGTTGTGGGGCCGGTGCGGGCTGCTGCCCCAGGAGAGGCAGCGCAGCCAGAGCCAGGGTCGAGATTAGAAAGCGATTCATGAATGATCCTCCGGCGATCGCAGGACGCGCCCGGCGAAAGCCTCGTTTCTCGATGCGAAGTTGAAGACGGAGTGAAGCGTGCGGAAGTTACGCCTCCTCCGTCATTTCGCCAAACGGGCTGACCAACAGGAGGGGATCGAACAGCATTCCGAGGAAGAAGTTCCCCCTCTCCCCGCCACTGCCGCAACGCAAGAATCGCTGGACGTCGTTCGGGGAGAGGGCCGGGGAGAGGGGAAACCACCCCAGCCTGAGGCGAGACACCTATGCACAACTGTCGCGACTCTCTACGCCCAGTAGAGTTTGCTAAGATTTCCTTGTCAAGCGAAAACTTGCGGTTCGTCGTCATTCTTCGGAAATCTCATGCCGACGCCAGTTATCAGGGCTCAGCGAGCACGGCCGCTACCAACAACTTGTGGATGCGTCTTCGGATTACCTGTTGAAATCATTTTCAGCGCGAATTGTGGGGCACACTCTCCCATCCCGAAATGTCGGTAGCACAACTTGATGTCGCGCTGGATAAGCCTCTTCCGCAGAACCCGGAGGCGGAACGATCGGTCCTCGGATCGATCGTGATCAACAACAACGCCTTCTACCGCGTGATCGGGATGATCGACACCGCGGATTTCTTCCGCGATGCGAACCGGACCATCTTCGCCACCATGCGCCGCCTTGCCGAGGAGAGCAGGGAGATCGATCTGCTCACGTTGAAGGATGCGCTGGCCAAGATGGGAGAGCTGGAGAAGGTCGGCGGCGCGGCCTACATCGCCTCGCTCATCGACGGCATCCCGGACATCGCCAACGTCGAGCGCTACGCGCAGATCGTCCGCGAGAAATCTCTGCTCCGCCGCCTCATCGTCATGGGCAACGCCGTGATGCGTTCCGCTCTCGAGGCGCCGAGCGAGCCGGGCGAAGTCCTCTCGCTGGCCGAGAAATCGATCTTCGAGATCTCCGAGCAGTCGACGGACAAGGGCTTTGTGGCTCTCGACAAGATCACCCGCGTGAACATGAGCGCCATCGAGCAGCTCCACAAAGCGGGCAGCCGTCTCGTCACCGGCATCCCTACCGGCTACGACCGCTTCAACGAGTTCACGTCGGGTTTCCAGCTCCAAGACCTGGTCATCATCGCGGCGCGGCCGTCGATGGGGAAGACTTCGTTCATGATGAACATCGCGGAGTCGATCGCCATCCCGGACAAAGCGGGGCAGCCGCGGGCCGGCAGCGAGCGCCTCTTCGCTGTGGGGATCTTCTCGCTGGAAATGTCAAAGGAGCAGATCGGCCTGCGCATTCTCTCCTCGGAATCGGGCGTCTCCTCGCACCTGATCCGCTCCGGAATGCTGTCTGAGCGGAACTGGCGCGACCTCGCCGAGGCTTCGGCAAGACTGGCCAAAGGGAAGATCTGGGTCGACGACACACCCGGCATCGATCCGCTGGAGCTGCGCGCCAAAGCCAGACGCCTCAAGATGGAAGCCGGTCTCGACATGGTCATGGTGGACTACCTCCAGCTCATGGCCATCAAGGGAAAAGTCGAGTCGCGCAACCTCGAGATCGGGCAGATCTCGCGCAGCCTCAAAGGAGTGGCCAAGGAGTTGAATGTGCCCGTCGTGGCGCTCTCGCAGCTCTCGCGCCGGCCGGAACAGCGCACCGGCGACCACCGCCCTCAGCTCGCCGACCTCCGTGAATCAGGCTCAATCGAGCAGGACGCGGACGTCGTGGCGTTCATCTATCGCGACGAGGTCTACAACAAGGAGACCGAGGAGAAGGGCATCGCTGAGATCATCATCGCCAAGCAGCGCAACGGCCCCATCGGCGACTTCAAACTGGTGTTCCGAAACGACATTACGAAGTTCTTCAATTACGAGCCGCAGCCGGATTACTTGCCGGAATAGGGGTCACTCGATTTCAAGGCGCACGCAGCGGTTGGTCCTCGATCGCAGGCTCAGGTGCCGCAGGGTCGAGCGTGACGCTCTGACCCCTTGCACGCTCGCGCTCACGGAGGTATTCGAAGTACGCGTGAACATCTCCCTTGAATTCATCAGCCAACTCGCGACGAATCTTGTGTGTCTCTTCCACGATAGGATCGTTCCACATCGCTA
>DASQGS010000400.1:0-3295 GCA_035632455.1 Thermoanaerobaculia bacterium
CGGCTCGCCGATCGTCCCTGTTCCGACAACGTGCACGACGTTCTTCGTCATGGCGAGGATCTCCTGAAGGAATTCGGGCGCGGATTGTAGCAGAGGGGTCTTGTCATCCTGAGGCGGCGAAACCCCGGAGGGGTGAAGCGCGCCGAAGGATCTCCTTGGCACTGACCGTGCCATCTTGAGAATGACGGCGGAGGCGCGGCACCGCATTCGAACTCCCACAGAATGGACACCGGCATCGCCGCGCTCTATTTCATTGTGATGAGTAAGGCGATCGAGCCAGAGCGCGGTGTTGTTGCATCGGCGGACTTGCGCCTCGCCGACCTGATCGATGCGATGGAGGCTCTGGCTCGCGGGACCGACAAACCAGAATCCCAACCAACCAATGAAGTGCAACGGAGACTGCGGGAGGATCCCGACGCGGTGTTCGCTTCACTGAACGATCAGGATTTTTGGTCGCTCGTTCGTGCTCTGCCGCCCCTCGATCTCGATGAGCAACCCGCGGAGACGATCCGCAAGGGCCGCGAAGAGCGAGGCGCGCAGTTGCCGTGATCGTAGTTGACGCGTCTGTGGCCGAGGCTTTCCATGAGCAAAGAGATTCTTATAGAAATCCCCGACGAGATGTATTAGCCTCGCCGAGCATCGCGCAGCGAATGCTGGCCTTTCTGTCTCCGAGTACCTCTCCCGCGAGATCGAGAACCTCGGAGAGCTCGCGCGAACGGCAAGGCTGCTCCAGCGCCTCGAGAGATTGGAACCGATACACTCGAGCATGTCGACTGCCGATATCATTCGCGATGGTCGTGAAGAGCGTGATCGGCAGTTGATGGAGTGCTTTCGGCAGTCGCACCTCGAACGTGAGCCGTGAGCTGATCTAATTTGCGGTCTGTTCGTCAGCCCCCGTCCCCCTCGCCGAAACCCGCTACAATCCACGCCCCATGGCTCAGAAGCAGTCGTCCGGCGAGAAGCTCATCGCCTCGAATAAGAAGGCGTTTCACGACTACCACGTGCTCGAAAAGCATGAGGCCGGCATCGCCCTGACCGGCACCGAGGTCAAGTCGCTTCGCGAAGGGCGCGCGAATTTCAAGGACAGCTACGTCACCTTCAAACGAGGCGAGGCCTTTCTCTTCGGCACGCATATCTCGCCGTACGTACACGGCAACCGCGAGAATCCCGACCCCGAGCGCACGCGCAAGCTGCTGCTGCATCGCCGCGAGATCGAGAAGCTCGAGGCCCAGGTCGTCGAGAAGGGGCTGACCATCGTCCCGCTGCGGCTCTATTTCAAGAGCAGCCGAGTCAAGATCGAGATCGCCGTGGTGCGCGGGAAGAAACTCTACGACAAGCGCGAAACTGAGAAGCGGCGCGAGGCGGATCGCGAGACTGCGGCAGCAATCAAGCAACATCGGTAGTGATCGGTTCGCGTTGCGTAATTACCACACCTGTGACTCTCGGGAACGACACAATCGCACGTCCGCGCCCGGCGCACGAATCCGCCTAGACCATTGGTACAGTTAGGCTTAGGCGCTTACGCCACCACAGCCTCTCCCTGGCACCATCCTCGCGTAGACGCAGTGCGTGGACATGTACGCGCAACGAAAAACCATCACAACCAACGTTGGAATCACCGGAGTCGGACTCCACTCCGGCATCTACACCAAGCTTGAGCTTCATCCCGCCGAGGCCGGAAGCGGAATCACGTTCGTCCGGGCCGATCTTCGCGGCCTCCGGATCCCGGCTCTCCAGGCATCGACCACGGCTCTCGATTGGGCGACGACCGTAGGCAAAGACGACGTCTCGGTCGGTACCGTCGAGCATCTCCTCTCCGCGCTGATGTCGTTCGGCATCACCGACGTCGACATTCACATCGACGGCCCCGAAGTTCCGATCGTCGATGGCAGCGCCCTCCCATTTGTGCACCTGATCGACGCCGCCGGCGTGCGCGAGCTGGCCGGCGAGGTCCAGGTGCTTCGCCTTGCTGATCCGATCGAAGTGGTGGACGGCGACAAGAGCATCCGCCTGACGCCGTCAAACCGGCTTATTCTCAATTACAAGATCGACTTCGATCATCCCTTCATCGGCCGCCAGACGTTCCACTTCGATTTTCGCCATGACAAGTTCGTGAGAAAGATCGCTCCGGCCCGGACGTTCGGTTTCCTCCGCGACGTGGAGAAGCTGCACGCGGCCGGCCTCGCCCGCGGCGGATCCGTCGAGAACTGTGTCGTCCTCGACGATCGCGGTGTGATGAGCGGCCCGCTTCGTTTCCGCGACGAGTTCGTTCGCCACAAGGTTCTCGATCTCCTCGGCGATCTGGCGCTCATCGGGCGCCCCATGGTCGGAGAGATCACCGCAAGCCGCGCCGGCCACGCCCTCCACTCCCGCTTCGTCGAGCAGGTCCTCCAGGCCGCCGGTCTGGCCGGCTCGCCGGAGATGGCCGAGCCGCATCGCCCGTCCCTCCTCCCCCGCTACGCCGAGGCGTAGGAACGCGGCCGGGACGCCCGCGCTCGACACCGCACTTGATTTCCATCTCGACGCTGCGCCGCGCGACCGGTATTCTCTACCTGTGCGCCGCCGCGAGAGACGCCAATATCAGCGGGTACGTCTGCCGCACCCAATCGCCGGGGAGATGGGGAGCGTTCGCCTTTACGTCCTCGACCTCTCGCTGTCAGGCTTGCGAGTCGGCCACCGGGATGCGATCCCGGCCGAGGGATCGACCGGGTTCGTGAGCTTCGAGGGCATCACGACGAAGATCCGAGTGGACTGCCAGGTGGTGTGGACCACACAGCACCGCGCACCGAAGCACCGGGGAGACCGCCCGGTCTTTCACTCCGGGCTGAAGATCCTCAGTTCCGCCGATCAGTTGCGAGGCATTCGCGAGACCGTCGCTCACTTCGTCGAGCGTGCGCTCGACGAGCAGAAGGCGAACGCGCGCGGAGTCCCGGCGATCGCCGCGCTGTCGATGCAGACCGGCCAGGGAACGGACTACGTGAAGCTCGAATGGGTGGCCACGCACTGGCGGCGGACGGCGACGAAGGATCCAAAGCAGCCGCTTCAAGGGTTCACCATTCCGGCCTCGGAGACCGAGGAGGGAATCCGAACGCTGTGCGAAGCCTATGAAGCGTCCGACGCGGACGGCCGGCGGCTGATCCGGGCCATGGCGGAGCTGAGCACGAGCGCCTCCGAGGGGATTCCGACAAGGCGGTATACGCCGTGATGGGTTCGGAGGGGGGAAGTGAGCAGTGGTCAGAGGTGGGTAGCAGTGAGCAGTTGTCAGTGGTGGTAGCAGTGAGCAGTGGTCAGTGGT
>DASQGS010000401.1:0-8672 GCA_035632455.1 Thermoanaerobaculia bacterium
CACTCGACCGGCGGTGTCGGCGACAAGGTGTCGCTGGTCCTCACTCCATGGGTTGCTGCGTGCGGCGTCAAGATCGGCATGCTGTCAGGTCGCGGGCTGGGGCACACCGGCGGCACACTCGACAAGCTGGAGGCCATCCCGCGATTCCGCGCGCGCCTAAGCCGTGAGGAATTCGAGCACTGCGTCCAAGACGTCGGGGCCGTGATCTCTACATCGACCGAGGGAATCGCCCCAGCCGACAAGAAAATCTACGCCCTCCGCGACGTCACGGGCACTGTGGAATCGCTCCCGTTGATCACGGCCTCCATCATGTCGAAGAAGCTGGCCATGGGCGCCTCCGCGCTGATCCTCGATGTCAAGACAGGGAGCGGCGCATTCATGCGCAACTATCAGGACTCGAAGGCACTTGCCCAGAGCCTCATCGCAGCGGCTGCCGGGTCGGGGACGCGAGTCGAAGCACTGATCACGGATATGGACCGGCCGCTCGGCGTCGCGGCCGGCAATGCCAATGAGATCATCGAGACCTTCGAGGTTCTCAAGGGCCATGGCCCGTCCGATGTGGAGGAAGTGACACGCGCTCAGGCTGTGCGGGTGCTGGTGATGTCGGGCCACTACGACGAGGCGTCCGCGATCGCGGCCCTCGACAAGACGCTTCGCTCCGGCGAAGCTCTTGATCGGGCGCGTGCCTGGATCAACGCCCAGGGAGGCGACCCGGCCTGCGCGGACAACTACAGGTTGCTGCCGCAGCCGCGCCAAGTCGTGGAGGTCAAGGCCCCTTCGAGCGGATTCATCACCCACATCGATACATATCGGGCCGGGATGTTTTGCGTCGACCTCGGCGCGGGCCGCAAGAAGGCTGATGACTCGATCGACTACGCCGCCGGCGTGATGTTCGATAAGCGAACCGGCGACGAGGTCAAGGCTGGTGAGGTAATCGCCCGCGTTCAACTCGGCGGCCAGGCTCGCGACGCCGAGGATCTGCGGTCGCGGTTCCTCGCGTTCGTCACCTTTGGAGACCTGGCGCCGGCCCGGCGGGCGATGTTGCACGAGCATCTGACTTGACGATCGGCGTCGGTCGATTGCGGATCTTGCTTGCGGGTGTAGCCGTCCGGTGGATGTCGACACATTCGGCCGGCCTTGCGCGTTTTCCCTGAATCGGGCGTGACAATCGCAGGATGTTCGACTAAATTGAGTTTTGAGCGATCGCGTTGCGACGCGCTTGGTTGCTGCCTCAGGTTACGGCTCCCCATCGAAACGTCTGATAAGGAGAAGATTCATGGCTGCAGGCAAGAAGGGTTCGAAGAAACCGGCCAAGAAGTCCGCGAAGAAGGCCCCGGCGAAGAAATCGGCGAGAAAAGTCGCGGCCCGAAAGACCGCCGCCAAGAAACCGGCCAAGAAGGTCGCGGCAAAGAAATCCGCGTCGAAGAAGGCGGCGTCCAAGAAGGCCGTGAGGAAGTCCCCGGCCAAGAAGGCTCCGGCGAAGAAGCCCGCGGCCAAGAAGCCGGCCGCGAAAAAGCCGGCCGCGAAGAGCCCGATCAGCCGCGTGGTCGAGCAGGTGAGGCAGCCGGCGCCGCCGCCAGCACCTCCGGCTCCGAGCGTCCCGGCGCCGGCCCCAGCTCCAGCGCCGGCTCCGCCGCCAGCTCCACCCACCGGCCCCGATCCTGCCGGCAGCTAGGCCTGGAACGTCGTTCCCGCTTGACGAAAAGGACTCCGCCCCTCGGAGTCCTTCTTCGTCTCTGGTTCCGTGCGCTCGCAGTGTGCCGAGTCCTACCCTCCGCTATAGAGGACGAAGGGTGCCCAGTAGAAAGGGCGGGAGTACACCGATCCGGAATGGAGGAGCGCCAGCTTCGCTTCGCGCAGCGCCGTGGCGGGATCGCGTCCGGCGTTGAGCGACGTGTACATCCGCTCCATCATTTCCGGGGTCGCCGTGTCGTTCACTTCCCAGAGCGCCGCGACGACCTGACGCGCTCCGGCGCGGAGAAATGCCCAGGCCAGTCCGACCAATCCCTCACCAGAGTAGGCGGCGCTGCCGGCGCCACTGCAACTCGAGATGGTGACGAGGCGCGCCCGCAGTGGATGCCGCACGATCTCGCGGGCGTAGAGTTTCGAAGCCTCTCCATCCTTCGCAAGAACCACCGCGGAATCCAGTGGGCTCTCGCGGCTTGCAACGCCATGCGCGACGAAATGGATGAAATCGTACGACCTCGACGCCTGCGCGACATAGGCGCGCGCCGTGGCCGCGCTTCCCGACAGCACATCCACGGGGCGGCCGTCGAAGGCTCGCTGGATGCGTTGAATCTCCTCCGCGGCGTGTGCTAAAGCTGGAAACTCGGGCGACGGTGTCGGAGGGTTCCCCACGACGAGGATCGAACGCTCGGTACCTACCTGCTTTGTCGTATGTGCCAGTAACGCCAGCGAGCTGCACGTTGTCATGGTCACGTCTTCGATCCAGTAATGAGGGGCCGGTGCCGGCACGATCAGCGTCTCGAAGTTGAGCGCGTAGAGTCGTCGATCGGGAACCACGGCCACGTGCGCCGACCTCTCGATCGTCGCAACCGCGGGCCCAACAAGCATCGAGAAGAGTCCGGCCCCGCGTGGGCTGCCTGTCATCAGCGGATCGCGCGGACCGACGAGATCGCGCGCGTAGGCTTCGACTTCGCGCTCGATGGTCTCGCGGGGAGGCAGCGAAGCATGAGTCACGCCTCGGCTTGTGACGATCCAGAGATGGGAGCCTGCCGCTCCGAGCCAGTACTCCAGAACGGGACCGCCGAAGCGGCGCGCGACCGCAGATGGATTCATCTGCGTGGCTGTAACCGGCTCGACGCCCAGGCCTTCCTCCAGCGTACGTGCGCGTGCCTGCTCGGCGACAACCAGCGCTTGATCGAACCGTTTCTGGCCGGCGAGGAAATCGATGTAATCGTCGTAGAACGTCCCGGCTGCGTTTTGAAACGAGAGGCGATGCTCTTCGCGCAGGACGGCGTGGCGGGCCTCGTCGCCCGTGGCGATGGCCTGTCGAAAGGCAGCCTCCGCAAGCTGAGGTTTGTTCTGCCGCGCGTAGAGCCTGGCGAGCTGGGTTTGAGCATCCCATCGCAGCGACTTGTCGAAATCCGCCTCGGCGACGACGCGGCGAAACAGCGCCTCGGCATCGGCTCCCTTTCCGCGGGCAGCGGCGATGCGCCCCTCGTGGAAGACCGAATAGAGCGCGGACACTTCGTTCCCGTTGCTCCGTTTGATGGCGAGAGCCTCCCGGTTGTAGCGCTCCGCGTCGTCGTAGCGGCCGAGATCGATCGAGACCTGACTCAGATTGGCAAGGGCGCGAGCTGCGTCCTCGGTCATCCCAGCGTTATGAGCAATCGTCTGCGCCTTTCGGAAGAGCTCGCGGGCCCGCTCGAGCTCGCCGCGACGGTATGTGAGATCGCCGAGGCTGAGTAGCCACGCGACCTCATCCTTCGGAATATCGAGCGCCTGTGCCAGGGCGAAGGACTTCTCGAACAGCTTCGCGGCGAGTTCCAGATTGCCAAGACGGAGCAGGCACGAGGCAGTGTTGCCGGTGTTCTTCTCGACGTTCAAGTCGCAGTGCTCGGCGCGAGCGAGCTCGGTCGAGGCCGTGGCGTAATCGATCGCTTCGTCGAAGTGCGCTCGTCTGATTGCGAGAAACCCGAGGCTGCCAAGGGCGTTGGATTGAAGAATCCGATCCTGTCTGTTCCGTCCCGTGGCTAGAGCTTCCCGAAAGTCTTTCTCCGCCAGATCGAGCTCGTTCCGAAACACCCACATCGTGCCGCGCCGCAGAAGCACTGCTCCTCGCAGCTCGGGTGCCGTCCGCGCCGCGAGCGTCTCAGCCTCATCCAGCAGACGTTCGGCTTGGTCGAAGTCCGGTTTGTAGCAATATGCGTATCCCTCGGCGGTCAGGCGTCGGACGGCCACATCGCGACTCGCGAGCTCCGCTGGCAGCTCCGGCTGCAGCAGCGCCAGCGCGGCCTTGATGTCCGGCCGCGCCACCTGAACTTCTCCCTTCATCACCCGAAAACGGGCGCAGTCGGCGGGAGCGGACGCGCAGCAGCGAGCCATGCCCTGATCGGCGATGGCGGATGCGGCGCGGAACTCGCTGCGGTTCAGGTGCGCAATGCCGATTCGATAGAGCTCGGTTGCCGACGGCGCGTCCGGCGGCTCCGCCTCTCTCCTCGTACAAGTCGTCAGAAGAAAAAGCGGAGCCGCGGCGATGGCAATCAGGGAAACGGCGTGCCGTTGGACTCGCCCGACGATACGGTGATGTCGCCGTCCAGCGGCGAGCCGAGCTCGAGGCGCAGCATGTTCAGCCTTCGTCTGCCTTGGTAAATGAATAGCTCACCCAGGAAGATCTTGCCAAAATCCGGCACGACGATCACGTTTCCGAACGCCGCGAGCTTGCCATTCCGCGGCGTGATGTTGCCGACGATCGAGCCCATGATAAGCCCTTTGGATGAAGGCGGCGCGAACCTGCCATCGCTTGACTGCGCCCTGCACAGCTCCTCGCACCAGGCGTAGCGACGGGCGAGATCGGCCGGAATTCCGTCGGGCGGCCGGCCCCATAGGAAGCGGGCGTTGCAATCGTCCCGCAGCGTTTCGTCGCTGGCATAGGCATTGTTGAATGCATCGAGCGTCGAGTACCGGTCGAGGGTATCGTCGATCTCGACCCGAACGGAAGTCCCGCCGACTTTCAGCCCTTCGATGTGGCTGCCGGTCGTGCGAATGTCCGCCTCGTCAATCTTGCCGGGCCCCGAGGACTTCGGCGAGTGCGACGAAGTAACGCGGGCGACGATCTTGTCCACCCGAAGCACGTCCTGGACATTCAGCCCTTCGATTGTGGCTGTGGCCAATGTGCTGAAGTTGCCTTCCCGGTCGAGGCTTCCGGAAACTCGCGATGTCGCACGATGAAATGAGATCCCGTTCGCGTCTCTGTATGGCCCCGCTTCGCCGAATCCGACCCCGCCGCCGACGGGAAGTACGGCGGACGCGAGACTTGGGATGACGCAGCTTTCGGGATGGCGAACGGTGCCTCCGAAGGCGAGCGCAAAGGCGTGGTACAGGAATGTGGTGTCCATAGTTTCCCCCATGCCGGTAAGAAAATTTGTTGGATGCGAGAGAAGAAGCTACCGGGAACGGATCGAAAACGGGTATTGGGCAATCTCGACACGACGTGAGCTCGACACGCCTTCGATGACGAGTTGATACTCTCCGCCGCTGAGAACGCCGCCGGGAATGAGCAGTTGAACGGTTGTCTTCGCGTCTGACGCGGATAGGATCACGTTGAACCGCGTGCTTCCGCCGGAATCGCGAACGGCGCAGCGATAGCTCGCGAATGCCTGCTGCGGCGGGATATCGAAGTCGAGTGTGAATGGCTGATCGCCGGCGGCAACGATCTGGCTCTCGACGCCTCGGCTGCCTGCTGTGAGAAACGATAGCGAGTGGAGCACGTGCGGCGCCATAGCCGCGTCGCGTTCCGTGTGCAGACGAGGGATGGTTACGAGATTCTGGTAGCCGATCATCGCCACAAAGGCGAGACTTGCCGCCATCGCCCACCAGACCTGAGGCGCAGAGCGTGCCGGGCGGGCGTTTTCACGGGCTACCGCCCTGCCGCTGTCAAGCAGCACGCGGCCGTCCCGAACGTCATCGGCGCATTCGGCGCAGACGAAGAAATGCTCCTCGAAAGCCTCACGCTCGCTGGGGATCATCTCGTCCAGCAGGTACTTTTCGGTCGCCATCATGTCGAGTGCCTCTGAATGCTCCATGGTCTCTTCTCTCGTCTGTAGAGTGCGTGGAATGGGCGGATCGTTTCAGGCCGGACGCGATTTTTGTCCTGCCTTCATGAGAACCACATCTCCGACGCGCCGGTACTGGGAGCGAAAACGCTCCTTGGCGCGGTGAAGGAGGACTCGCAGGTAATCGCGGTCGACACCGAGCGAGCGGCAGATCTCGTCCTTGTCGCGCTCCTCGAGAAAGAGGGCCTGGAGCAGAGCGGCGTCTTTTCTCGGGAGCTGATTCAGGGTATAGCGGACGTACGCCCTGGTCTCGCCGGTGACGAGAGCGTCGTCGGCGCCCGAGGCCGGGTCCTCCACCGCGGCATGCTCGTCGCCGAGCGGATCAGCCCGTGCGGCGGCGCGGTACGATTCCATGAGCACGTTGTTGCAGACCGAATTGACGAACGCTCCGAAACGCTCAGGCTGGCGGATCCCCTCCGCCGAGCGCATGGCCCGAAACACTCGGACGAAGACCTCCTGGCGCACGTCGTCGATGGCCGCCATGGTCCGGAGCTTGCCGCGCAACTTGATCAGGAGAAGATCGCTGAAATACCGGAGGAAGTGCTCCTCGGTCCAGCGATCCCCTTCCCTCAGGCGGCGAAGGTAGTCCGCGTCGAACGAATACAGATCCACGTGTTGGTTCTCTCTGTATAATGGCACACAAGAGGATCAGCATTCGAGTCTGCTCAACTTTGTCTTGTTCGCCACGGCAGATGGAGTAGACTTATCGCCCTCAGAAACGCGGCAATCAATTTCACGGCCTCCACGGTTGGCTACTGCCTACCCCACCCATCCCCAGCCAACCGTGGAGGCGTGATTTATCCAGGCCGGAATGCGCGATTCGCGCCGCTTGCTCTGATTCGGCCCGCCGGTTAGAATGCCCGCCCGCGCCTCCCCAGAGAACGGAATTCGACGCCGTTTCCGGAGGTTACTGGTCGCTGCTCGCACCCATGGCTCAATTGGATAGAGCATCTGACTACGGATCAGAAGGTTGGAGGTTCGAGTCCTCCTGGGTGCACCAAAATCGATGTTGAACTTGCGGCGGGCGAGTGGCCCGCCGTTGTACTCTTTGAACAATGACTCAGGCGCAGTGGATGGATGAGGCGCTGGCGCTTGCCGAGGAGGCCGCGGCCGCTGGAGAGATCCCGGTGGGCGCGGTGGTCGTCGACCGCGACGGAAGGATCATCGGCCGTGGACGGAATCGCCGCGAGTCGGGCGATCCCCTGGGCCATGCCGAGCTTCTGGCCATCGCCGAGGCGGCACGGACGATCGGCGACTGGCGGCTCGAAGGAACCACCATGGTGGTGACCCTCGAGCCGTGCGCGATGTGCGCGGGCGCCCTCGTGAACGCCCGGGTAGGAACGCTGATTTTCGCCGCCCGGGACCCGAAGGCCGGCTTCTGCGGGTCGCTCGGTAACATCGTGCAGGATCCGCGGCTCAATCACCGGCTGGTGGTCGAAGCCGGGTGCGGGGAGGAGCGATCGCGGGAGATGCTCCAGAGCTTCTTCAAACGGCTGCGCGAACCATGACTCGAAGTGAAAGTGCCGGAACGAACGGAGAGGTGGCAGAGCGGTTGAATGCGACGGTCTCGAAAACCGTTATACCTTAACGGGTATCGAGGGTTCGAATCCCTCCCTCTCCGCCAGCGGCGAAAAATGTTAAATGTTAAATGTTGAATGTTTAATGATGAGCATGAATCGATGCTTGATTGCGAACTCAATTCACCATTTAACATTCACCATTTAACATTCACCATTTAACATTCAACATTGGCAGTTCTGAAATGCGGTACATAAACGATGCCGCAAATTCTTTGATCGCGCACCGTGGAGAGATGGCCGAGTGGCTTAAGGCGCACGCTTGGAAAGCGTGTGTACGTTAACAGCGTACCGTGGGTTCGAATCCCACTCTCTCCGCCACATCAAAAGAGATTGACAGCGACCGTCAACGCGTTCCCGCCTTCCACGCCAAACCGTCGCTGGTTACCCTAAGCCAGGCGACCCTTTCCGGCAGTTCCGGCATCTCCCTGATCGGGCCGCCGGCGGCTTTTCTAGCGGCTCGTCTAGCGGGCGCGAGCCGGTCGGCCATGAAGAACGGCGGGTCGTAGTAGGTGTGGGTGGATTGCTCTTCCGTCGCGACGAACCGCACCGTTTGCGCCCGTATCTCGCGCATGCTCTCCATCCATCCCTTTCCCACGGCCAGCGACGTCTCCCACGAGTTGACCTCTTCCTCAATCCCCCAGTCCGGGATGCCCAGGAGCACTTCGTCGGGCGAGATGCGACGCACCACCAGCACAGCACGCCAGCGAACGATCCTCAGATTCAGGTTGTGCTCGAGCACGACGGCCTTTGGGGTGATATGGAGGAGTAGGGCATGTAGATTGGAAGTGCCGCTGCCGACCGAGGACCACCCGAGGAGGAGGACGTGCTCCCGGCCTATGGGAAACTGGCGTCCTGGAATTGGGACCGGCACGGGCTCATCATCGTCGGGGTTGCGCTCGCGCAGGACGAGGGGCGCGCCGTGGTCCGAGCTCAACCGCAACGCCACGACCCCGTGGTACTGACCAGAGTCCTCGGGCGTCGGCACGGTTTCGACTTTAAGAGCCGGCAGTGACGGAGCCTCCGCTGCCGCTGCCGCGCCCGCGGCGAGCAGGCTCACCACGACCAGCCAGCGCTGGAAACCACGTTCTCTCCTCGGGTTCATGAGGCCTCCCCTGCGTTGGTGACTCTACAAACGTTCTCGCCACCGCGCGCACCGGACTCGAATCCACATCAGCGACCACGTGTCTGGGTCCGCTCAGGTTACCATTCCAGCGAACCACGAAGCGGCCTACAACGACGCCGTCGCCACGCTGTTCGGCGCCTCCGGCATCGGCGCTGTCTACATTGCCGTTCT
>DASQGS010000402.1:0-4391 GCA_035632455.1 Thermoanaerobaculia bacterium
CGAGCGTCACAAAACGCATCTGCGCCCGATTTGCCTCCACCGTCCGCGCCGGTCCCAAATCCTGTTTCTCTTCCATGGTTCCATTTTACAATCGCCCCTGGATTTCCAAGGCACGCGCCCGATTTTTTCACAGCCTCTGAGGCGGCAACACGCCGGTCGGGGTGAAGCGCGCCGAAGGATCCCCTTGCGAGAACCGCACTCCTGCCGAGGAGATCCTTCGCCGTGCTACGCCCCCGTCCGGGGGCTTCGCCGGCTAAGGATGACACGATCGGAAGGTTGTTCATTAGAGGGCGGCGAAACTCCGTAGGGGTGAAGCACGGCGAAGGATCCCCCTGCGAGAGCCGCGGTTCTTCCAAAAAGATCCTTCGCTGTCTACGCGGCCCAGGATGACGTGGGCGTCGCTCCGTGCGTTCTCCGCCTCCCCATCGCGCTCCGTTGCATAATGCGCGCATGAGCGCTCCCTACCGGCTCGCGATCTGGCTGCAATGGATCGCTTCCGCCGCAGCGGTCGCGGCATGCACGGCGCTCGGCGCGTTCCTGCACTTCAATCCGGCGACGATGGGGTTTTTCTATCTGATCGTCGTCCTGCTCTTCTCGATATCGGGTGGGCTCGCTCTCGGACTGGCGACCTCAGTGGTCGCGACGGCGTGCTACAACTTTTTCTTTCTCCCGCCGGTCGGGACGTTTACGATCTCCGATCCCGCGAACTGGGCGGCGCTGGCCGCGTTCTTTCTCGCCTCGTTCGTGGCCAGCCGGCTGGTCGTGCGCGCGCAGCGCCAGGCGGACGAGGCCGAGGCGCGGCGCAACGACATCGAAGTCCTCTATAACCTGACCCTCGAGCTGTTCACGGCGACGAACCGGGTCGGCGCCCTCGGCGAGGCGGCCGGGCGCGCTCTCACGTCGATCGGCGCGAAGGGCGGCGGGCTCGTTCTTTTCCGAGGAAGCTCGTATCGCCAGAACGTCATCTGGTGGAACGGAGATCGCGGCGACGAGATCGAGGATCTCATCGCGGGCGTCGGCCGGCACAAGGATGCGCTGGAGATTCCGTCTGCATATGGCCGGGATGTCTACCTGCCTTTGATCCTGGGCGGCAAGCCAACCGGCGTCCTCGTCGCCCGAGGAGTCACTGCGCCGCGATCGGCTCTCGAGTCCGTGGCCACACTCGTGTCGCTCGCTGTCGAGCGTGAGAAGTTCCTTGCCGAGAACGCACACCTCCAGGCGCTCAAGGAGAGCGATGCTCTCAAGACCTCGCTCTTGCGCGCGGTGTCGCACGATCTCACGACACCTCTCACGGCGATCTCGCTTCAACTCGAAACACTCAAACGCCATGTCGCGGCGGATCAGTTGCCGATGGTCGCGGCGTTGGAGGCGGAGAGCGTGCGCCTGCGCCGGCGCATCGAGAACCTCCTTGCCATGGCCCGCCTCGAGGCCGGCAGCTTCGTTCCGAAACCGGAGCCAACTCCGCCCGCCGATCTCTTCCGCGCCGTGCGCGAGAACTTGCCGCTGATCCGCGAGACCCGATCGATCGACGTCCACGTCGACGCCGACTGTCCCGACCTTCTGGTCGATCCATCGCTCGCGCTCGAGATCGTGGTCAACCTCGTCGAGAACGCGCACCGGGCCTCACCGGCGGGTGAGTTCATCCAGCTCGTGGCGCGCCGTCACCCGGTGGATGCATCGAGAGTGCGTCTCGAGGTCCTCGATCGTGGCCCAGGAATCCGGCCCCGAACCTCGCCCGGGCTCCGCGCCGATGATACCGGCGAGATCGACGTCGACAGCGACGTCGCCAGCCGCGGCCTCGGACTGGAGATCGCGCGGAGTCTCGCCGCCGCGAACGGCGGATCGGTGACGCTGGCGAACCGCCCGGGCGGCGGAACAATCGCGCGCGTCGATCTTCCGGCGGCACTCATCGCCGAGGCCGCATCGTGAGCCGGCGCCCGAACATCCTCGTCGTCGATGACGACTCGGCGATTCGGAGCTCGCTCGAAGACGAATTGCGCGCTCTCGATTACGACGTCCACACGGCATCGAACGGACGCGAGGGCGTCGCTGCCTGCGCCGCGATCCAGCCGGATCTCGTGCTCAGCGATCTGGCCATGCCCGTGGCAGATGGCTTCGAGCTCATCGCGGCGATCCGCAAGACCAGCGAAACGCCGATCATCGTGCTTTCCGTGCGCGGCGGCGATTCCGACAAGATCCGCGCGCTCGACCTCGGCGCCGATGATTTCGTGGTCAAGCCGTTCTCGCTCCCCGAGCTCCTTGCGCGGATCCGCGCTCAGCTCCGCCGGCGCGCTGCAGGCCACCCCCAGGTGCTGGAGTTCCCGGAACTGACGATCGACCTCGATCGCCGCAGAGTTGTGCAAGGCGTTCGCGAGATCAAGCTGACCCCGACAGAGCTCGCGCTTCTGGAGCTTCTGGCAACGCACGCTGGAAGGCCGGTCACGATCGACGACATCATCGCCCGCGTCTGGAAGGCCGCACCCGGCACGACGAGCGACACCGTACGCGTCCACATGAGCTCGCTGCGCCGCAAGATCGAGCCCGACTCCTCGAATCCACAGTACATCGTGACTGAGCCCTGGGTTGGATATCGGTTCATTGCGGAGCCGACCTAAAGACCGTAGCCGTTGGCGTCCCCGTCGCCGTCGCCGGCCTTTGACTCTCGTTCCCTGTCGACTTCAAAGTCAGAATCAAAATCCGCCAACGCCAACGGCAACGGCCTAAGGCTACGAAGGCTAAGATGGCCGGCGCTCGCGGTCTTTAGACTTTCTTTATTCTTCTCTAAATCTTCCTTAATCGTCCCTTTCTCGCTTCTTAGCGACCACCGTTCTTGTGGCTTGTTCTGACGTTCGTGAATCGAGTCAAACGGGTCATGGTCCTCCTCATGCCGGCGATCTTCTGGATGATCGTCATCTTTCTGATCGTGGCGTTCGTGCCGAGGGACTACACGATGTCGAAGGTTCAAATGATGCCTTCCTTCAGACCCCATGCCGAGTCCGGCGGGAACCGGCCGTGTCCGTGTCCATGTCCGTGCCCGTGTCCGACCAAGTGACCGGCCATCATCCTTGCGGTTGACTCCATCGAAACACCAACGCCCTGAGGAGTTTCCTTATGACCCGGTCGAGATCTCTTTCAAAGGAGAGCCATGAGACTGCGCCTTGAAAACCCGATATTCACCCTTTCGCTCGCAGGATTTCTCCTCGTCAATGCCGCCGTCCTTCGCGCGGATGACGTGGCATCGAGCCAAGATTTCCGGGAGCGGATCAGCGAGAGCGGCGTGACACCCGACGTGCCGCGCGTTGCCGCCGTCTCCGACTCGCAACGGCCCGCGAGTGACCCGCGTCCTCGTACCGAAGCGACACCGCAGCCCAGACTTCCGGCTGCGCTATTCCACCGTAGCGTCGCCAATGGTAAAGACGGAGCGGCCACACTGTCGGATGCAAGCTCAATCACACCTGATGCCGCAGCTCATCCGGCAGCCGATCAGACGAATGGCGGCGCCAATATGCCGCCAATCACGCCGGCGGAGCCGGTTCAGAAACCGGAGCCCTTCGCGTTCGCCGACTTCACGTGGCTGAACGGCAACAGCCGCCAGCACAAGCCGACGTTCGACTATCCGGCATTTACGGGTGAGCTGCGCGTCGACACAAACTATGTGTACGACCTCAATCATCCGAAGGATCACACTCTGGTCGGGTCGAGCGAGCTCGGGCGAACCGGCGAGGCACAGGTACAGCAGTTCGGCATCGGCGGCGATTTTCATTATGACAATGTGCGGGCGCGGCTGCTGACGCAATACGGGATGTATTCGACGATGACACCGCGCAACGATGCCAGCCCGGCACGCGGCCAGTGGGACCTCGCCAACGCCTACCGTTATGTGTCCGAGGCCTACGGCGGGTACCACTTCGACAAGATGAACGGCATCAACGTCGACGCCGGCATCTTCATGTCGTATGTCGGTCTGTTCAGCTACTACCAGTACGACAACTGGGCCTACCAACCGTCGTACGTTTCGTCGAACACACCGTGGTTTTTCAATGGAGTGCGCATTCAGATCTTCCCGAACGACCATTTCAAGGAAGAGATCTGGCTGACGAATGGCTGGCAGTCGTATGGGATGTTCAATGATGCGCCCGGCATCGGATCGCAGACTCTGTGGCGGCCGAATGGCAATTGGTCCTTCCTGTCCAACAACTACTTCTACGGCAAAGATACGCTCGGCAACAAGAGCCGCAAGCGCGCTCACTCCGATAGCAGCGTCGAATGGAAATATCGCGACGCGCCGTCGTCGACAATGAGCAAGTCCGCGCTCTCATTCACATTCGACATCGGCTGTGAGTACGGCGGCGGGGTGAGCTGCACCGGCGGAAGCGCCGCGAAAACGTCGC
>DASQGS010000403.1:0-2766 GCA_035632455.1 Thermoanaerobaculia bacterium
AACTTGCCGATCTTGAAATTGATCAGATGCTCGGGGCCGATGAACGATCCCACCTGCAGATGCGCGCGCTCGATCTCCGTCGTGCTACTGCCGTCCGGGTTCTCCGCCCAGGTCACTTCGCCGAGAAAGCTCATGTGCTCCCCGAGCGTGCCGCCGGCGAAGAGATTCGCTTCCTGCGGGAACTGAAAGTCATTGTGGATGATCTGGCGGCCCGACTCGTCCTTCGACGAGGCGTAGACGCTGGCCATCTTGATGTTGAGCGCCAGGGGGATATGAGCAGGGATGTCGCTTGGCCAGATCGCAATCGGCCACATCTTCTTGTAGGCCTCGGCGCCGAGGCTCTGGGGCTTTTCTTCAGGCTGCATTTCCCCAGGCATTCGATATCCGTTCAGGCGAAATGCCTCTCCGAAGGGGTTCAGCTTCGGAAATCCGACGTGACACGTTTGACACGACGTGTGGTGGATGCGCGCAAACGCGGGGATCGCGTTTGCGGATGGGACGTGAAGCAGAAACATCCATCCCGCCAGGAATGCCAACCAGGGGGCTCTCGATCCATACACACGCACGAGTGGCTCCTTTCACTTCATCGTCGAACGTCGGTGGTGAGTCAGCGAAGCGGCGGTTACGGTTTCAGAACTTGACCTCCTGGCTCGCGGCTCTCACGTCACACGCCTCGCACAGCCATCCGTGCGTGATGTGCTTGAACGGCTTCTCATCCTCGCCGCGGAAAAGCGTTCTGGTTTGATGGCACCAGTCGCAGCGGACCACGTGAGGATTCCCGAACTCGGGGTTCGCCTGAAGGATGGCCGTGGCGGCCTCTTTCTCATCGGCGATCAGCTCTTCACTGCGCAGCACTTTCCCCGCGGTCGCGCGAACGGCTTCCCTCGTCATGATGGTTCTCCTGTTCGGCGGGATTTGCCGGAGCGGCGACCCGACCGGTTGGCGCTCTCATCGTTCGCCGCGAGCAGCGGCAGCGTCACGAAGAAGGCCGATCCATGTCCCAGTCCTGGGCTCTCGACGCGTACGGTGCCTCCGTGAAGCTTCACGATCTGCGCCACGATCGAGAGGCCGATCCCGAGTCCCGGCATATGTGAGGCCCTCGGGTCCGCCTGGCGGTACAGCTCGAAGACATGCGGCGCGAAATCGGGGCTGATGCCGCTGCCGGTATCGATCACCGAGAGCCGCGCGTCGGTGCCGTCCTGCTCCAGCCGGATGTGGATCTCGCCGCCGGGTGGCGTGAACTTGATGGCATTGCTCAGCAGGTTCCACACGACCTGCAACAGTCGCACGCGATCGCCGCGCAACGGCGCGGGATCCAGCGCGAGGTCCGGGCGGATCCGCAGATCGCGCTCCTTCGCAACGGGCGTGGTCATCTCGATCGACGAGCGGACGACGGAAGCGAGGTCGATGTCCGCCATTTCCATGCTCAACTTCTGCTCTCGAATGCGCGTGACGTCGAGCAAGTCGGCGATGAACGCTCGCAGAAGCGCGGCGCTCTCGTCGACGTGACCGAGCGCTCCGCGGCGAGCTCCGGATTGACGTTCGCAAGTTGCACCCAGCCGATGATCGACGTCAGCGGCGTGCGCAACTCGTGAGCGACTGTGCCGAGGAAGGCGTCCTTGTACCGGTTCGCGCTTTCCGCTTCACGAAACAACATGGCCGTATCAATGGCCACGGCGGCGCGTTGCGACAATTCCTCGGCCAGTTTCAGGTCGAGCTCGTCGTAGCGGCGGCGCGACGAGGAGAACGTCGTCGTGCCCAGCACCTTGTCGCGGACGATCAGCGGCACGCTGATGAGCGACCGCACGCCGAGCGCGCCGATCAGCTGCATGATCTTCGCCTCCGGCTGGATGCCGGTCACGTTCGATTCGGCGATGTCGGTGAGCAGCACCGACTTGCGCAGCATCAGCGCCTGAGGCGCACCCGGCGCGTGCTCCGGCTCGCGAAACGCCACCTCCTGGAACTGCAGGGCCAGGTCGCGCAGCACGGGGTTCGCGTGCGAGACGGTGAGGTGCCGGATCGAGCCGTCGTCGTTGACGAGATCGACGGCGCACCAATCGGCGAAGGCCGCCGTGGAGAGTCGCGTCAGAGACTCGAGTGTCGTCTCGTAGTCGAGTGACGACGCCAAGAGCGCGCTGGCCTCGGAGAGCATGCTGGCGGCACGCGTTGCCTCCTCGGCCGCGAGCACCGCCCGCTTCAGTTCGTCGATGTCGAGGATGGCCACGATCGCGCCGTCGATCTCGCCGCCCGATTTCCGGTAGGCGCGAAGGCGCAGCAGGCGCCAATTGCCGGACGAGTCCCGGACCTCGACGTCCGCGCTCTGGCCTGTCTCCACGACCGCCCCGACGAGTTTCTCCAGATGCACGACGTCGATCGTCGACTTCGCCTCGCGAAGCGGCTGCCCGATCGCACCCGGCCGGAGGTTGAGCAGTAAGCCGGCGGTGACGTTGAAGCGGCGCACGTTCAGGTCGATGCCGGCGAAGAGGATCGGGATCTCCACGGCGCCGAGGAGGTTCTCGATGTCGTCGTTCATCCCGACCAGCGCCGTATTGCGGAGCCGCAGCTCGTCGTTGAGCGTGCTCAGCTCCTCGTTTGCCGACTGGAGCTCCTCCTTGGCCGTCTCCAGCTCTTCATTCGTGCTGCGCAGCTCCTCGTCGCTCGACTGCGCTTCTTCCGCTGCTGCCGCGGCGTCATCAGCCAGTTGTTCGCGGTCGTCGATCGCCGCCTCCAGCGCGTGCCGAAGGCCGTCGATCTCCGTCCGCATGC
>DASQGS010000404.1:0-7872 GCA_035632455.1 Thermoanaerobaculia bacterium
CCTTCAGCGGCGCCCACCAAAACCACATGTTCTCGCCAAACACGATGCGAACATCGCCCTCGGTCTGCCCTGTGTTTCGAACCGCGTCCACGTAATGGGCGAAGACGGAGAAGCTCTTCAACTCGACGAGATCCATCCGCAACTTGAGCCGGCGGCCGAGGATGTTCTGCCGGCCGCTGGCGTCGATGACCAGATCGCTGCGGACTTCGTGAACGCCGCCGGCGTCGCGGAAGCGGACTCCGGTCACGCGGCCGTCCTGCTCCTGCAGGATGTCTTCGACCAGCGCTTCCTCGCGGACCTCGGCGCCCGTGGTGCTCGCGTGCCGCAGCAGAAAGTCGTCGTAGACCGCGCGCTCGAACGTATAGACGAACGCCCGGCAGCGCTTGTCGTCGGGGTGTACGTCCTGATCGAACGTGAAGATCGTGCCGTCCGGAGCCTGCCAGCCACCCGCCCACTTGCGGACAAACAGATCATCGAGCGTCTCCTGGGTGATCCCGAGACGGTGCCACACACGCCAGAGCCCGGTCGGCGCCACGATCTCGCCGACCGCGAAACGCGGAAACTTCGCCGCTTCGAGGACGAGCACAGAACGGCCGCCTTCCGCGAGAATCGATGCCGCTGTCGATCCACCAGGACCTCCACCGATCACGATCACGTCGTACGAGGCCTGCGGAGCACTGCTTGCAATAGCTTCCAAGAGACCCTCCTCACTACTGTCGATCGAATTCCTGCCCCGCGGGAGGCGGTATGCGTCTCGCCAGGGCTAGAGCTGCCATGTTTGTGGTCAGCCGCCGCCCGCCGTAGTCGACCGCGAGCTCTCCTACGAGACACTCATCGTTGTCGAAGCGACCGCCGTCGGGCGTCGGAAACTCGAACTTGATTGCCTCGCCGTGCCGGCCCTCGCCGCTCACGCGGAGCGATCCGTCGCGAGCCGCGCCGCGGAACGAGTAATGGTCGCCGTCGCGGCGCGCGTTGACCTCGTCGCCGCCCCACGACGCGAGGAATCGAACGCCGGTGGGCGTGCTTATGCGCACAAGCGCGGCTTCGCCACCGTGGAAGCGCATCCATCCGGCCTCGATCGCGAGGTTGTCGTCCTCGCGAAACGCGCCGGCGTGAATCCAAATCCACTCGTCAGGGAATCCGTGTCCGTGATTCTTGGCCTGATAGACGATGGCGCGATCGAACGAATGCCTGCGGCCCTCCTGCTCGATCACACCCGAGGCGTACGCACGCATCCTCGGCACGCGATGGATGAACGGGACGCGGGAGAGAAGAAATCGCTCTCCGATGTCGAGATGCCTGAGACTCGTCTCCTCAGGATTCTGATCGGCGAGGAACGGCTCGATCGTGACATCCCAGCGCGAGGTCGGACCTGTGACCCGGATCTCGGTCTCGCCGAACATCTGCGACGCGCCGCGGCGCTTCCAATGGACCTCGCATCGCTCGCGCGAGGCAGACCAGTCGCGGTCTGCGATGCGCTCCCAGCCGCATCGCGAGCCGGGCTGGGGCCCGCCGTTCCCGCCGTCGTAGAAGAACAGCCCGCGCCGCCCGGCCGGAACCTCGTCGCCGGAGAGCACGTACGGCATCGTGAAGAAATACAGCCGTTGCTCCGGAATCAGCACGCGACAGTTGTAGAAATCGAACCAGAGCGGCGCCTGCGCGTAGCGAAAGGCGTTGCTGTAATGCGTTGACGCATGTTCGGCGGCGACGCTCATGGCTCGGTTCTCAACTGGCTTGCTGTTTCGGGGCCTGGTGGCGCTCGATGAAGGCAACGATGTCGCCGACGGTGTGAATCTCCGCAGCGGCGACGTCCGGCATCGGTGTCTCGAACACCTCCTCCAGGTTGACCATCAGTTCCACCATGGCCATGGAGTCGGCTCCGAGATCATCGAGCGTCGTCTCGTCCGTTAGCCTCTGCGGCTCGATCGCAAACTGCCTCAGGATCACGTCATGCACCTTCCGCGCGGTATCGCTCAACAGTAGGCACCTCCGGCATCGTGACTGAATACCAAAGCACCCGCGACGGATTCGTCGCGGCACAAAAGACACATTCGGGGCTTGAGCGAGAGTGTAATGCAGTAATTAAATTACAGTCAAGATTGGAGACTGACGGCCGGAGGTGGCAGGCGGAAAGGAGGTAGTCCGCCTGGTCGCGGCCGCGGGCGCCCGGCTCGATCAACCGCGAGGGGAGGCTGAGAAACGAGGGGTGGCAGGAACCGGCTCATCGAACGCTCCCGACGGAGGTTCCCCAACGCTGATTCAGACGGCCGGCACTTGTGGCGTACAATCCCAGCCTCACGGAAAGTTTCCATTATTCAGGGTAGGGAAATGGTATCCCGTATCACTCCTTGATGAACAGACTCGATCAGGAGAACCAGAGGGATGGGGAGAACGCCCGCCGTTGCGGCGGTTCGTACTGACGGACGGCCGCGCGGGGCGCGTCGGACACGATTCCGGTTCCGCCTTCTGTCCGGCGTTGGCATCGGCATCGGCCTGCTGGCATGGCAGTTGGGGGTGTCTTTGAACCCGACGTCGCTGATCCCCGGCCCGTTGGTCGTGGCGCGTGGCATTGGCGAGCTGGCCAGCCGCGGCCTGCTGGTCAGATACGTCGTCGCGTCGCTCTTCCGCGTCACATGGGGCTATCTGTCCGCCCTGGTGGTGGCGATCCCGCTCGGCATGCTCCTCGGCGTGAAGCGACCCGCGGAGCTGGCACTGAACCCGATCCTGCAGATCCTCAGACCGATCTCGCCGCTGGCCTGGATCCCGATCGCCATCCTCTGGTTCGGCGTCGGCGACGTGTCGGCGATCTTCCTGATCTTTCTAGCGTCGCTCCTTCCGCTCACCACGGCCACGAGCAACGCCGTGCGGAACATCGATCCCGTGCATTTCGCCGCGGCGCGCAACTTCGGCGTCCCGGCGAAGCAGCGGGTCTTCGACGTGCTTCTGCTGGCGATCCTTCCGCAACTGATCGTGGCCATGCGGATCTCCCTCGGCGTTGCCTGGCTGGTCGTCGTGGCCGCGGAAATGATCGCAGTGAATTCAGGCCTCGGGTTTCTCATCGTCGACGCGCGCAACGCCGGCAATCGCTACGACCTGGTGATCGCCGGCATGGTGCTGATCGGCGCGATCGGCCTCGCTCTCGATCTTCTGATGCGCCGCCTCGAGCGGCTCGACTCCGTTCGCTGGGGCTACGTCGAGGAGAGCGCCCGATGAAGGTGCGCTTTGACGACATCAACATGAGCTTCGGATCGGTCGAAGTCTTGCGGTCGATCGGACTCGAAGTCGCCCAAGGAGAATTCCTCTGCATCGTCGGGCCCTCGGGCTGCGGGAAGTCGACCCTTCTCAACATCGCCGGAGGGTTTCTCGCGCCCACGTCAGGCGAGGTGACCATCGACGACAAGCCGGTCACCGGCCCGGACCGCCGTCGTATCTTCGTCTTCCAGGAGCGCGGCGTGTTTCCGTGGCTGACCGTGGAAGGGAACATCGGCTTCGGACTCTTCGACATACCGGAGAAGAAGCGCCGTGAGCGGGTGGCGCAGTACGTCCAACTGGTCGGGCTGGCCGGTTTCGAGCAGTCGTATCCGCGCGAGCTCTCCGGCGGCATGAAGCAGCGTGTCGAGGTGGCCCGCGCGCTGGCTGTGGACCCTGACGTGCTCTATCTCGACGAGCCGTTCGGGGCGCTCGACTCGATCACCCGCCTGCAGATGCGCGGCGAGCTCCTTCGCATCTGGAGGGCCGAGCGCAAGACGGTGCTGTTCGTCACCCACGATATCGAGGAATCGGTGCAGCTCGCCGACCGCGTCGTGGTCATGAGCGCGCGCCCGGGCTGCGTCCGGCGCGTCGTCACGATCGACATTCCCCATCCGCGCGACCTCTCGTCGCCGCGGTACATCGAGCTCCGCGACAGCATCTTCGCGGAGATCGGACTGGCGCATAAGGTGTGATGCCATGGGAAGACAATGAGCCGGCCACGAAGCCACTCCGACGATGTCTCGCTCCTGCTGCGCATAGCCCTCCCGCTGGCGACGGCGGGAATTCTGCTTGTCATCTGGGCTCTCGCGGTACGTCTTACGCGCACGATCATTTTTCCAACGCCGGCGTCCGTGCTGACGGCGATGGGTGCGCTCGGCAAGAAGGCCTTGTTGTGGCACTACGTCGCAGATTCGTTGATCCGGGTGTTCTCCGGATTCACGTTGGCGATCGTTACCGGGATACCACTCGGCTTCACGCTGGGATGGTCGCCCGGGACGGCAAGAGCCATCAATCCCCTGATCCAGATGCTCCGCCCGATCTCGCCGCTGGCCTGGATGCCTCTGGCCGTCATTTGGTTCGGTGTGAGCAACGCCGCCCCGATCTTCCTGATTTATCTCGCATCGTTTTTCCCAATCGTCGTGACCGTGATGAACGGTGTGCGCAATGTGCCGCCGATGTATCTTCAAGCCGGCCGCAATTTCGGCCTCACCACGCCGCAGCTCATGACCAGAATCGTCATGCCGGCCGTACTGCCGCGCATCGTGGTGGGCCTGCGTCTTGCGTTCGGCATCGCCTGGGTGGGCCTTGTCGCGGCGGAGATGATCGCCGTCGACTCCGGCCTCGGTTATCTCATTATCGACGCCCGCAATGCGGGCAAGCGCTACGATCTCGTCGTCGGCGGTATGCTCATGATCGGCGTGCTGGGACTGCTTCTCGACAATGTCTTCCGGTACGTCGAGCGCCGCGTGATCAGCAGGGCGGCATGATCGACGATTGAAAGGGGGTGATTCGGGCAGATGCGCAAACTCATTCTCGGCGCCGTCGGATGGCTGATGGTCATCACCATCGCGCACTCGACGCTCAACGTGAACTGGCAGGTGTTGATGAACGACCGGCTTCCCGAAAAGAGCCGCAAGCTCAACGTCGGGTTCATCCCGGTGACATGACACCTGGCGTGCCCGGTGACCGACTACATCTCCGCCTATTCTCAGTCCGGACACATTTTCATCCCGCGCCTGTTTCAGGGATTTCCTGAGATCAAAGAAGCGCTGGTGTCCAACAAGATGCAGGCGGCGTTCATGGTCGCGCCGATGGCCATCGCCCTGCGGGCTCAGGGCGTCCCGGTGAAGATCGTCTACCTCGGACATCGCTACGGAAGCGCCGTGGTCGTGCGCAAGGACGGCCCGGTGCACAGCGTGCGCGATCTGCGCGGGCGGATCATCGCCATTCCGAGCCGTTTCTCGGATGAGCGCCTGATCGTGTTTCGCGCGCTCGCCGCGAACGGCATGACCGGCAAGGACGTCCGGATGGTGGAGATGGCCCCGGCCGATGTGGCCGGCGCTCTCGCGGCAAGTGCCGTCGATGCCTTTTCGATGGGCGAGCCCTATCCATCGCAGGCCGAGATGGTCGGCTTCGGCCGCGTGCTGTTCCACGCCCGGCAATACTGGCCGGATTACATCTCCTGCGTGCTCGTGGTGCGGCAGGACGTCATCGATAATCGTCCTGAGGCCGTGCAGACGCTCGTTGACGGAATCGCCCGCTCCGGCCTGTGGCTCGATGAAAAGGAGAGAGCGCGTCTCCATCGCCTGCACGCCGCCGATTTCGTGGGCCGCTTCTACTACCGGCAGGACCCCCGCCTCCTGCGCTGGGCGCTGACGAACCCGATCGATCGGGTGATGTACGACCCCCTCTCGCCGCGCAGGGCGGACTTCGAGACCATCGTCAATCTCATGGTGTCCACCGGAGTCCTCGATCACCCGATCCCGTTCGAGTCGTTCGTGGACACGCGGTTCGCCGAGGGCGCGCACAGCCTCACGGCGTGGCGGTACGAGGGCGGGACGCAGAAGGCGGAGTGACCGGCGTCGTTCCAGCTCACCGTGAGCATGAATCCCCGCGTGCAAGCTCGCTGCGCTCATCCCATCTGCCTAAAATCAACCAGCCAGTGGCTGAAAATCAGCCACGCAATGGTTGATTTTCAACCAGTGAGCGACTACGCTCCGACGTATGATCGCTCGACACGCGGCCGCCCGCCTGCGCGAAGCCTTGGCCGACCGTCCCGTCGTGCTCCTGCACGGGGCGCGTCAGAGCGGCAAGACGACACTGGTTCGTGCTCTGGCGGAAGCGGACCACCCGGCGCGCTACGTCACGTTTGACGCGCTCACGGAGCTCTCGGCCGCGCGCGGCGATCCTGCGGGCTTCCTGGCTGGGATCGAGGGGCCGGTCGTGCTCGACGAGGTCCAGCGTGTTCCCGATCTTTTCGTCGCCATCAAGGAGGCGGTGGATCGCGATCGTCGGCCTGGCCAGTTTCTGCTCACCGGCTCCGCGAACGTCTTGCTCGTGCCGCGGCTATCGGATTCGCTGGCGGGGCGTATGGAGATCGTGACGCTGTGGCCCTTGTCGCAAGGCGAGGTCGAGGGCGTTGTAGAGGGATTCGTCGATGCGATGTTTGACGACGCGCCGCCAACGCCTGGGCCGCCGAAAAGAGGTGTCGCGCTCGCCGAGCGGATCATGCGAGGTGGATTCCCGGAGGCGGCCGCAATGACGGCCAACCGGCGTAGCGCGTGGTTCGACGCCTATCTGACGACCATCCTGGGGCGCGACGTCCGCGATCTGGCCAACATCGAGGGCCTGACCGAACTGCCACACCTTCTCGCGCTCGTCGCCGCCCGGCCAATGGCGCTGCTCAACTACGCCGAGTTGGTCCGGAGCTCCGGGCTCACACAGTCCACGCTCAAGCGCTACTTCGCGCTTCTCGAGGCAGTCTTCCTTCTGCGAACCCTGCGGCCCTGGCATGGCAACCTCGGCAAGAGACTGGTGAAATCGCCAAAGGTTCTGCTGTGTGACAGCGGGCTCGCGGCCCATCTGATGGGTGTTGATGATGCCCGCCTGGCGCAGGATCGAGCTCTCTTTGGCAAGCTGCTGGAGGGTTTTGTGGCAATGGAGATCACGAAGCAAACCGGCTGGAGCGCGGCGCAGCCATCCCTGTACCATTTCCGTACTCATGAAGGCGACGAGGTCGATCTCGTGCTCGAGCTCCGTTCAGGCACGCTCGCTGGCATCGAGGTCAAGAGTGCTGCGACAGTAACAGGCGCGGATTTCAAGGGCCTTCGGACGCTGTCCGAAGCGGCCGGTCGCAAGTTCCACCGCGGCGTCGTGCTTTATGCCGGCAAGGAGGTCGTGCCGTTTGGTCCGCGGCTGTACGCGGTGCCTGTCGAGGCCCTCTGGCGCTGGGGCGCCGATCCCACCACCGCCCGTTCACTCGCCAAGCGGAACATGACTCCGCGCCGGAAGCGACGGTCGTAGAGCCGCGCGCCGGCACTCCAATCATTGTCGATCTAAGAAGCCCTTCGAGACCCTCGTGCCACGGCCCGATGCAGATCCCAGTCAGCTTGCAAGCGCATCCAGAACTGGGGCGAGGTCTTCAGCAGCCGCGCCAGTCGAAGAGCCGTGTCAGCGCTGACGCCGCGTTTCCCGAGAATAATCTCGTTCAGCCGGTTCAGCGAGATCCCGAGGCGTCGTGCGGCGTCGACTTGGCCGATCTCCAGAGGTTTCAGGAACTCCTCGAGCAGGATCTCACCGGGCGAGATCGCCGGTCCCAGCCAGTTCGGATTCCTAGTGATAATCCTCGACGCAGACTTCATAGGCGTGCCCCTGCTCCCAACGGAATGTGATGCGATACTGGTCATTGATTCGAATGCTGTACCGCCCAGGCTGATCGCCCTTCAGTCGTTCCACTCGATTGCCGGCGGGAATCATGAGATCTTCCAAGCGCGCAGCCACATCGAGCGCCTTGAGTTTCCGCTGCGCACTCCGCCAGAGCTCTCGCGGGATTCGTCTGGCATCGCGAGTGTTCCGTTCGCAGAAGAGATCAACGGTTTTCTCGTCGCTGAAGGACTGAAT
>DASQGS010000405.1:0-17261 GCA_035632455.1 Thermoanaerobaculia bacterium
GGAGAGGTGCAACGAATCATGTACGTCCACGTGCCGACCGCGTGGAACGCCATGCTGGCCTTCGTCTTCGCGTTCCTCTGCGCGGTGATCTTCCTCTTCCGCGGGGACTGGAAGTGGGACTCGCGCATGGAAGGCGCGATCGAAGTCGGCGTCATTCTCGCCTTCCTGCTCTGCTGCCAGGGCGCGATCTGGGCTAAGCCGACCTGGGGCGTCTGGTGGGATTGGGACCCGCGGCTCACGACCATGGCCATCCTGCTCGTCGGGTTCCTCGGCATTCTGGCGCTGAGGCACTTCGTCGACGACCCGGTCAAGCGCGGCATCTGGTCCGCGGTAGCCGTGATCATCGCTTCCGTCGACATTCCGATCACCTACTACTCGGTCCGCTGGTGGAACTCGCTGCACCAGCTCCAGTCCAGCCCGGCCACGGTTTCGAGCCAGTTCCATTTTCCGCTGCGGGCCAACGCGTTCGGCATCCTCTTCCTGATGACGGCGTTCATCATGCTGCGGGCCCGCCTGGCGTCGATCCGGCTCGAGACCGAGTTGGCGCCACCGCCGGGTGAGGGCGCAAGTGACTCAGCGGACAACAAGAAAGGGGGGCGGGCATGAGCGGCGGCTACGTTACAGGAGGGTGGGGGTTCGTCTGGGCAGCGTACGGTTGGACTGCGATCGTGCTGACTCTTTACGCTGTGACAATCATCACCAGGCTTCGTGCGGAGCGGTCCCGCAGCAAGGCCGAGGGACGGGCAAGATGACCCCCACCATGGAAACACAACCGAGTGCTTCAGACATCACACGGCGAAACTCCCGGCGGTTCATGCTCGGAGCCTTCCTCGTCGCAGCCATCGCCTTCGCCATCATCGCAGGCAGCGGCATCAACAAGAACCTCGTCTACTACTGGACGCCGAAGGACCTCCGCGCGGCTGGCGACAAAGCCTACGGCGCGACCATCCGGCTGGGCGGCCAGGTCGTTCCCGGCTCCGTCAAACCGCACGGCAGCACATCGGGGATCGATTTCGACGTCACCGACAAGAAGTCGCTGGTCCACGTGAAGACCTCGGGGATTCCGCCGCAGATGTTCCGCGAAGGGATCGGCGTGGTTGTGGAAGGGACGATGACCCGAGAAGGCTACTTCAAGAGCGACCGGCTGATGGTCTCGCACAACAACGAGTACCGCACGCCGAAGGACGGCCAGAACGTCAACGCCGAAGAGCTGATCAAGTCCACCAAAGGCCTCGAGGACAAGGGAAAGTAATGAACGCTACGCTGGGATCGTTCCTCATCCTCGGCTCGCTCCTCGTGGCCACGACCGGGGCGATGCTCGGCTTTTTCGCCGGGCGCAAGCGCTCTCCCGAGGGCCTGCTCTGGTCGCAGCGCTTCGCGTACCTCTACGCCTCGCTGATGATCGCCGCGACTGCGGTCATGGAGTACGCGCTTCTGACGCACGACTTCTCGGTCAGCTACGTCGCCCACGTCGGCTCGCGCGCCGTGCCCGTCTGGGTCACGATCGTGAGCCTCTGGTCGTCGCTGGAAGGATCGATCCTCTTCTGGGGCTGCATCCTCGGCGTCTACATCGCCCTGGCGACATTCCTTAATCGCAATCAACATTCTGAATACATGGCCTACGCGATCGGCGTCTGGCTCGCCTGCGGCGCATTCTTCAGCTTCCTCATCGCCGGACCGGCAAACCCGTTCGTCGCGGTCCCGAATCCACTGACCGACGGGCCCGGGCCCAACCCGCTCCTTCAAAACCACGTGCTGATGGCGATTCACCCGCCGTTCCTCTACCTCGGCTACGTCGGGATGACGATTCCATTCGGCTTCGCTTCGGCGGCGCTGCTCCGCGGACGATTGGGCCACGGCTTCCTCCGCCCGCTCCGCTCGTCGCTGCTGCTGCCATGGATCTTCCTCACCATCGCCATCATGCTCGGCGGTTGGTGGGCATACGAAGTCCTCGGATGGGGCGGCTACTGGGCCTGGGATCCGGTCGAGAACGCGTCGCTTCTGCCATGGCTCACAGCGACCGCCGCGCTGCACTCGGCGATCGTCATGGAACGCCGCGGCGTGCTCAAGGGATGGACGGTGACGCTGGTCCAGGCCACGTTCCTCCTGACCATCCTCGGCACGTTCATGACGCGCTCCGGCGTGTTCAACTCCGTCCACTCCTTCACCCAGAGCTCGATCGGACCGACGATTCTCGTCTTTCTCGCGCTCACACTCCTTGGATCCGTGGCGCTGCTGGCGCTGCGCATCGATTCGCTCGAATCCGAGGGGCGCATCGATGGCGCTGCCAGCCGCGAAGGCATGTTCCTGGTCAACAATCTCCTGTTCGTGCTCTTCACGTTCACGGTGTTGATCGGCACGGTTTTCCCCCTCATCGTCGAGGCGGTGAGAGGGAAGCAGATGAGCGTCGGGCGGCCGTACTTCGACGCGATGGTCGTTCCCATCGGAGCGGTCCTGCTGTTCGTCCTCGGCGTCGGTCCGGCGCTGCCATGGGGCCGAGCGGGCAAGGAGCAGATCAAACGTTCACTCCTCCCGCCGCTGATCGGGGCAGCCGTCCTTGCCATCGCCGGCTTTCTGCTCGGCGCGCGCAATCCCTGGACCCTCGTGACGCTGGCATTCGGCGGCTACGCGGCTCAGGTGACACTCGGCGAGATGTGGCTGCCGCTCGTGCAGAGAATGCGGCGCGGCGATTCGTTCAAGACCGCGCTGGTCGACGGCCAGCTCCGCCGCGGAAGCCGCCGCTTCGGCTCGTATCTCGTCCATGCGGGAGCGGTGATCGTGATCATCGCGATCGCGGTCAGCAGCACGATGCGCTCGACCCAAGAGATCCGCCTCGCCAAGGGGCAGTCGGGGACGATGGGCCCGTTCACTGGCACGTTCACCGGCGCCGAGGAGCGCACCGAGCCGAACCGCCAGTCGACGATGGCGCATTTCACAATCACCAAGAACGGCCGGCACGTGGCCGATCTCGCTCCGCGGATGAACCAGTACGCGGCGATGCGCGAGCCCATCGGCACGCCCGACGTCCACTCCATGATCACCGGCGACATCTATCTTTCGCTGATGAACGTCGATCTGCAGCAGCAAACCGTAGGCGTTCTGGTGATCTGGACGCCGATGGTGTCGTGGATCTGGGTGGCTGTGATCCTGATGGGCTTCGGCGGCCTCGTCGCGCTGATACCGTCGCGTCAGTTCTACGCCGCGCCGTCGTCAGCCGAGGCCGCGGCGCTGGACATCGCAAAGTCGGGAAAGGCCGCGGTGTCATCCTGAGGCCGCGGAGCCCCGGAAGGTATGTGGCACAGACACTCTTGTCTGTGCCGCCGTCTACGCGGCTCAGAATGACAAGAGGCTAATCACGTGAACCGCACTGTCCTCATCATCGGTATCGTCATCACGCTTGCGATCGTCGTGGTGTTGTTTCTCGGCCTCGGCAAGGACCCGCAACACATCAATTCCCCGCTCATCGGCCACCCGGCGCCACCGTTCACGTTGAAAGCCGTCGGGACCGGCGAGCCCGTGGATCTCGAGAAGCTGCGCGGCCGGCCGGTGATCCTCAATTTCTGGGCCACCTGGTGCGTGCCGTGCTATGAGGAGCATCCGGTTCTCGTGCAGAACGCGCGGATGCTCGGTCCGCAGGTGCAGTTCGTCGGAGTGGTGTTTCAGGACGACGAGTCGAAGATCATGCAGTTCTTGCGCGAACGCGGCAGCTCCTATCCCACGTTGATGGACGACAAGGGGAAGACCGCGATCGCATACGGCGTCGGCGGCGTCCCGGAGACATTCTTCCTCGACGCGAAGGGCACGATCGTGGCGAAGTTCGAGGGCCCGATCTCGAGCGGTGAGCTGCAGGCGAATCTGGTGAAAGCGATGGGACGATGAAACGAGCGAGCAGTGGTCAGTGGTCGGTGGTCCGTTGGGCGGTACCGGCGTTCGCGATCTTTCTTGTGGCGGCGATGTCGATGCCGCTGCGCGCCCAGGGCGACGCGGGCCAGAGGGTTCCGGATGCGGCGCAGTTCGTTGGAGCACCCAAAGGGTTGCCTCTCGCGGGCGATGCGCTCAACTCGCAGACCACCGAGGTCTCCTCGATGCTTCGATGCCCCGTCTGCCAGGGGCTCTCCGTCGCTGACTCGCCGTCGGCGATGGCCGTCAACATGAAGGAACAGGTGCGCGAGTTGCTCGCGCGCGGCTACACGAAAGAGCAGATCCTCAGCTACTTCGAGCGCTCGTACGGTCAGTTCGTTCTCCTGAAACCGAAGTTCCAGGGTGTCAATGCGCTGGTTTGGATCCTTCCGATCGCGGCGCTGATCCTCGGTGCGGTGATCGTGGTGACGAAGGTGAAGCGCCTCGAACAGCCGGCGATCGCCGACGAGGGTGCGAAACCCGCGGATGACGGCGGCGATGCGAAGCCGCAGGTGAAGCCGGACAAGAGCGCGCCGGTCGCGCCGCCGATCGCCGAAGTGGACGACGAGCTGATGCCGTACGTCCTTCGCGTGCGCGAGCTTGCGTACGGCTGGCCGGGCGGCATCGATCCGGCCACGAAGGAGAATCGATGATGGGCGGCACCGACTGGCTGAGCGCAACGGCAATGCTGGTGTCGGGACTCGTTCTCGGCGCGATGTTCGTCTATGCGGTCTACAAGCCCGGTCGCCGGAAGAACGGCAGCGCGCCCGACCTCGACGTCGAGCAGCGCGATCTCGAAGCCAAGCGCGATGCGCTGTTCCGGCAGCTTCGCGAGCTCGACGACGCGGCCGGCAAGACAGCCTCCGCGGAAGTGGCCGCCGAGCGCAACCGCCTCGAGATCGAGGCCGCGCGCGTGTTGCAGTCGCTCGACGCGCGGACCCAGGTGCGCTCCGGTGCCGGGCGCAAGGCGGCGGCCAAGACCGCGGCCTCGGGCAAGCTGGAGGCCGAGGAGAAGCCGTCCGGTTTCCTCGCCGAGCATCCGGCGCTCCGCGGTTTTCTCTGGGGCGCGTTGTCGATCGGAGCGCTCGCGTTCCTCGGGTACTTCGTCATGCAATCATCGAAGCAGCGCACCGGCGCGGACGGCGCGACGGGCGGAGTGCCGATGCAGACCGGCAGCGGGGTGCCGGCCCAGCAGCCGGCGCCGCCGGTCGATCCTGCCGTGCGCGCGATCGAGGCGCAGGTGCAGAGCAACCCGAACGACCTCGATCTTCGCGATCAGCTCGCGAAGGCCTATCTCGACAGCGAGAACTTCCGCGGCGTGGTCGAGCAGACGCAGTTCGTTCTGCAGCGGAAGGCAAACGATCCGCGGGCGCTGACCTACGAGGCGCTCGTGAGAATGACCATGGGCCAGAACGAGCAGGCCGGCGCGATGCTCGATGCCGCGACGAAGGCAGACCCGAACCTGATCGATGCCTGGGTCGGATTGGCGTGGCTTCGCACGCTGACCGGAAAGGACGCCGAGGCGCAGGCGGCGATCGACGAGGCCGCGAAGCGCAGGCCTGAAGACAAGCCGAGGCTGGACGAGCTTCTCGCGCAGATGCGCCAGCATCAGACCACGACCGCTGGCGCGGTGCAGCAACAACAACAGGGACAGCAGGCGACCGCCGCGCCCATGGGAAATCCCGCCGGCGCCGGCGATGCGTCCGCGAGCGCAGGCGATCCGAAACAATCCGTGCAGATCACGCTGGATATCGATCCGGCCGCGAAGGGCCGGATTCCGCCGAACGGCGTGATCTTCCTTCTGGCGAGGCCCGAGGGCGTGAGCAGCGGCCCGCCGCTCGCGGTCAAACGCGTGATGCCGGGCGCGTTTCCGATGAGCGTGGCCATCGGCGCGGCGGACTCGATGATGGGGCAGCCGCTCCCGGCCAAGGTTCGGATCGAGGCCCGGTACGACGCGGACGGCAACGCCATGACCCGCAGCCCCGAGGACCTCAACGCCGTCGCCGACGGGGTCGCGGTCGGCACCGCGGCGATCACGATGAAGCTGCGGTAGTGCATACGGCCGCCGCCAAAGGCGGCCAAGGTGTAGCCCCCGCCTTCAGGCCGCCTTCAGGCGGGGGTTTGCCGGGCGCGCCTCAAGACCCAGTCAGGTCCGCACCAGCGTCGCTCAGGATCTATCGCCGCCGTCGGCGGCTCACACGAAAATCAATACGAGCGCTCGCCAACCCCCGCGTGAACGCGGGGGCTACATACTTCTGCCGCCTTCGGCGGCTGGGCTGAGATCGAGGTCCATCCACTTGACTCTCCTTCTCCGCCGTACCAGACTGTCGATTGTTTGTAGGAGCCTGGGGGTGGCCGTCAACGGCCTGAGATCAGACCCTTAGAACCTGACCCGGTTAGGACCGGCGTAGGAAAGGCAAAGCTGAGCAGCTCTCTCCTTCTGGGACTCCTGGAAAAACTTTGACCGCCGGCATGTGTTCGGCAGAGAGGGTTTCCATGAGGACGATTTCATTTCGCAATTCCCTTCGCGCAATTCGATTCCTTGTGCTTGTCTGCCTCGCGCTCCTGATTGCGAGCTCCGTGCTCGCGGCGTCGTTGAGCGGAGTCGTTCGCGATTCCTCGGGGCAGCCGCTCGCTGGTGCAGGCGTGGCCGTCGAGGGCGTGCGCGCGACCACGACGTCCGCGGATGGCAACTTTTCGATCGATCTACCTCCGGGCCAGTACTCCGTTCGAATCACGCGTGCCGGGTTTCAGAGCGAGGTGCGCAAGGTCGTTGCGGGCGCCGATGCGATCTCGCTGGAGATCACGTTGAAGCCGGTCATGGCGGACTCGATCGTCGTCTCCGGAATCCGCGCCGAGGCCGCGACGCCCGTGACAAAAACCACGATGGAGCGCGAGCAGATCGAGAAGCAGTATTACGGGCAGGATGTGCCGCTCTTGCTGCGCGACACGCCCTCGGTCAATGCCTATGCCGAGGCTGGCGTCGGTGGCTCCGGCTACTCGTACATTACGCTTCGAGGCATAAGCCCGACGCGTCTCAACATGACGCTCGACGGCGTGCCGCTCGCCGACTCTGAGGACATGGGCGTCTACTTCGCGGATTTCCCAGACCTCGCCCACTCGCTCCAAAGTATTCAAGTCCAGCGAGGCGTTGGGACGTCGACCGTCGGCTCGCCCTCGTTCGGCGGATCGATCAATCTCCAGAGCATCGACCTTGCGCGCGACAAATCGGTCGGCGCCGAGGTTGCCGCGGGCTCCTTCGGAAGCAAGCTCGCCACCGTCGGTTTTCAATCGGGTGCGCTGCCGGGCGGATTCCTGATGTACGCGCGGCTCTCCGTCGATCAGAGCGATGGGTTTCGCGAGTCATCCGGCGTGCGCCAGCACAACTTCTTCGTCAGCGCCGCGAGACAGGGCGAGAAATCGCAGTGGAGGCTCACCGGGTTCAGCGCCCACGAGTACACGCAGCAGTCGTTCCTGGCCGTCGATGCCGGCACGCTGAAGCAGAACTTGCGCGCGAATCCGCTATCACCGCAGGATCGCGACAGCTTCGGCTACGACCTCGCACAAGTGCAATACCTGCGCTCGATTTCGGATCAGGCCAATCTCACGGCCTCGGTCTTCTATCAGCGAGGGTATGGCTGGTATCGCCTCTACGACGATGAAGTCAACAAGTACGGACTTCGGCAGTACGGACTCGACGGTCTCCTCGTCGGCTCAATGGTCACGCTGAGCTACACGCGAGGCCCACTGATCGCAAACTATGGCCTCCACGTCAATGAGTTCCGTCGCGACCACACGCGCGATCTCGTCGGCGGCCCGCGTGACTACGCCAATTACGGGACGAAAGCGGAGGCCAATGCGTTTGCCAAGTTCACCTATGACCTTGGCCGCACTCACCTCTATTCCGATTCCCAAGTGCGTTATACCGATTTTCAGTATCACGGAGATGTGGCAATCGATCCGATCCACTGGACGTTCTTCAATCCGAAGATCGGAGCGCGATACGACGCCACAGGCCATTCCGGCATTTACGTGTCGGCCGGCCTTTCGAGGCGCGAGCCGACTCGCAATGATCTGTTCCAGGGCGAGGACAATGCCTCGGTGGCTCACGACCTCCACGCCGTCAAGCCCGAGCGCTTGCTCGACATCGAAGCTGGGTGGGATTATCGCAACGGCCCCGTCACGCTCAATGCGAACCTCTATGCCATGGAGTTTCACAATGAGATCGCGGCGACCGGCGAGCTTTCGGATATCGGGCTGGCGCTGCGCCGGAATGTCGATCGCAGCTACCGCCGCGGCCTCGAGATCGAGGGGACGTGGCAAGCGACGCCGCAGGTTCGCCTGCGCGGCAATGCGAGCTTCAGCCACAATCGCATTCGGGACTGGACGCAGGCGTACGACGTCTATGATTCGAATGGCAACATCATCGATCAGAAGCTCATCACCCATCACAACGTGAATCCGATCCTGACACCTCAAGTGATCCTGAATGAGGCCGTCGAGTACACGCCGTCCTCGGTGTTGTCGCTCGGCGCGGTCGGGCGCTATGTGGGCAAGTCGTACCTCGACAATACGAATAACGCCGATTTCACGACGCCGTCGTTCGCGACTCTCGATTTGAACGCTGCCGTTGGCCTCGGCCGGTGGATTACGGCCGGAAGACCGCGCCTTTCGATTCAAGTCAACAACGTCCTCAATAACAAGCGCGTGTTTCCGAGCGGGTACAGCTACCTTTTCCTCACGCGCGACGCGACCGGTAGCGAGACCCTCGGCGGGATTCCGTACTATTACCCGCAGGCGACGAGGAACGTGGTCGTCATGTTGGATGTGAAGTTGTGAGTGTTCATTGAGCCCCCTCGAGATCTTCGCCGCCGTCATCACCGCGTACAGCGTCTGGCTGACGGCGCGGGAGAACATCTGGTGCTGGCCGACCGGGATCGTGAGTGTGATCCTTTATGCCTGGATTTTCTGGCAGGCGCGTTTGTACGCGAACGCAGGTCTCCAAGTGCTCTATCTCGTATTGTGCTTCTACGGCTGGTACGAATGGCTGCACGGCGGAAAAAATCGCGGCGAGCTGGACGTGTCCCGCATGCCCTTGCGTGGCTGGATTGCCACGATCGGCGCCGGCGCCGTGGCGGCGCTTCTGACCGGTTGGGCGATGAAGCGCTGGACTGATGCGTCGATGCCGTATTCCGATGCCGCGACGACCGCATTCAGCGTCGCGGCCGAGGCCATGACCACGCGCAAATGGATCGAGAATTGGCTGTTCTGGATTGTGATCGACGGCGTGACGACATGGATGCTGACCGTACAGAAGCTGTATCCCAGCGCCGTCTTGTACGCATCGTTTCTCGTGCTCGCGGTCATCGGGTGGATTGAATGGAAGAAATCGCTAAAAAGAGCCGCATCCGCCGTGTCTGTCTGATCGGTCCGGAGTCGACCGGCAAGACCACGCTCGCCGCGAGCCTGGCGGCGCACTATGGCACGGCGTGGGTACCGGAGTACGCCCGCGAGTACGCGCTGCGCGTCGCGCGCCCGCTCACGGCGCAGGACACGACGCCCATCGCCGAGGGACAGATCGCGCTGGAGGATCGCATTGCGCCCGAGGCGAAAAATGGCCTGTTGGTCCTCGACACCGACGTTCTCAGCTCGATCGCTTACGCTACGCACTGCCACGGTCATTGTCCGCCATGGATCACCGCCGCGGCAAAGGGGAGACTCAGCGACCTCTATCTCCTTGCGGACATCGACGTCCCGTTCGTTGAAGACGCGGCGCGGGAAGGCGGGCCGGATCGGAGTGAGGTGATGAGGGTTTTTCAGAAGGTAATGGCCGACTATGCGGTTCGCGTCACGCGTCTGCGCGGGTCGGTGGGCGAAAGAAAGGCTGCAGCGATCGCGGCGATCGACAATGACCTCACGTAGTCTTTCCAGCCACGCTATCATCCCTCGGTGTCGCACCACATCCCTGATCCGCCGATAGTTTCCTACTGGGACGCTTCGCCGCGATTCCGCGAGCTCTGCGCGCGCAAGCTCGGCGCGAGCGATCTCGCCTGGGCTGAGCCAAAGCTTCGCGCCATGGGTGAGCGCGCGGCGCGGGAGGTCGCACCGCTGGCATGGATCGCCGATCGCGAGTCGCCGCGTCTCGTGACGCACGATGCGCGGGGCGAGCGCGTCCAGCGTATCGACTACCATCCCGCCTATCGCGAGATGGAGCGCATCGCCTACGGCTCCGGCATGATCGCGATGAAGTATGAGCGCTCCGAACGCCGCGAGGCCGCGCCGTTCGTCGGTTTCGCCCTCGGGTATCTGTTCGCCATGGCGGAGATGGGCCTCTACTGCCCGCTCTGCATGACGGACGGCGTGGCCCGCGTCGTGACGCACTACGGCACCGAGGAGCAGATCGCGCGCGTCGTGCCGCGGCTCGGTGCCACCGATCGCGAGTCGCTTTGGACCGGCGGGATGTTTCTCACCGAGCGCGCCGGCGGCTCCGACGTCGGTGCGAATGAGACGGTGGCCCGCCGCGGCGCGGATGGAGCGTGGCGCCTCAGTGGGCACAAGTGGTTCTGTTCGAACGTCGACGCCGACGCGGTGCTCGTCACCGCGCGTCCGGAGGGAGCAGCGGAAGGAACGCGCGGCTTGCGGACGTTTCTGATGCTTACTCGCGACAATCCGGGTTTCATCATTGAGCGGCTCAAGGAGAAGCTCGGCGTTCGTTCCATGCCCACCGGCGAGGTGACGCTCGCGGACGCGCCGGCGGAAGAGATCGGAGGCTTCGCCGCGATCGCGGAGATGCTGAATCTCTCGCGTCTCTACAATTCCGTGGCCGCGGTCGCCGTGATCGGGCGCGCGATTCACGAGGCACGCTCATACATCGAGCGGCGACGCGCCTTCGGCCGCGTGGTGATCGACTTTCCACTGGTCAAGGAAACGCTCGCGGATCTCGAGGCCGAACATGCGGCGGCGTTGCTGCTGACGTTCGAGACCGTCGACGCCCTTCGGCGCGCTGACGCGGGCGATGCCGAGGCGGCGTCGCTTCTCCGGATTTTGACGCCGATCACGAAGTCGGTGACGGGCAAGCTCGCCGTGCCGTGCGTCTCCGAGGCCATGGAGCTCATCGGAGGAAACGGCTACATCGAAGAAAGCCCGCTGCCGCGGCTCCTGCGCGACGCGCAGGTCCTGCCGATCTGGGAGGGGACGACGAACATCCTGGTCCTCGACGCGATCCGCACGGCGCGCAAGGAACGCGCTCACGAGACGATGCTCGCGCGCATCCGCCCGCACTTTCCCGCCGAGGCGGACGCGCTCGCGGGAGCGCTTGCCGGCCTCGAAGAGCGGAACGTCCGAGCCTGGGTCGACCGGCTGGCCCGCCTGTTCGAGCTCGCGCTGTTGATCGAGATGGGATGGGACGATGTCGTGAGTCAGTTGAGTGGAAGGCCGCTCGGGATGATCCCAGGAGCGAGGTAGGGAAGAAAGCAGAAAGAGCAAGGGTGTGTTTGGTCGGCATTTGGTTGCCGTTGCCGTTGGCGTCGCCGTCGCCGAGTTTCTACTGGCCACGAGCAGATTCCCTGATTCTCGCCCGACTCTCTTTCTGCTTTCTGCTTTTTGCTTTCTGCTTTGCAATAATCATCGAATGACCAACCACCCACGCAAACGCGCGATCATCACCGGAGCCTCCAGCGGAATCGGGCGCACCGTGGCCCTCGAGCTGGGGCGGCGAGGGTACGACGTCGCCCTCGTCGCCCGACGGCGCGAGCTGCTGGAGGCAAATGTCGCGGAGCTGGAGCGGCAGGGGACGCGGGCGGCGGCGATCGCGTGCGACGTGACGGACGCCGAGGCGGTGAAGGACGCGGTGCGGCGCGGCGAGGAAGCGCTCGGAGGCTCGTTCGATCTGGCCGTGGCCAACGCCGGAGTCGGATTGCCGACGCACGGCGCGAACTTCAAGCTCGCCGACGCGGAGCTGATGCTGCGGGTGAACGTCTTCGGCATGATCTACCTCTTCGACGCCGTGATTCCCGGAATGGTCGAGCGCCGCAGCGGACGCTTCGCCGGCGTCGCGTCGCTGGCCGGGTATCGCGGGATCCCGGCCTCTTCGATCTACTCGGCGAGCAAGGCGGCGATGCAGTCGTTTCTCGAGGCCAGCCGCGTGGAGCTGGCGCCGTACGGCGTCGGCGTCACGACCATCAACCCGGGCTTCGTGGTCACGGCGATGACAGAGAAGAACAAGTTCAAGATGCCCTTCCTGATGACCGCGGAGAGGGCCGCGACGATCATCGGCCGCGGGCTCGATCGCGGCGTCCGAGTCATCGAGTTCCCACTCCCGATGTCGCTCCTGGTGCGCTTGATGCGCTTGCTGCCCAATGCGATCTACGACCGTGCCACCGCGCCGTTCGCTCGGAGGAAGGTGGATCCGGTGAAGTTGCGGAGATGAGACAGTGATCGGTGGTCAGTGGTCGGTTGGCCGCCGTCCTGAGCCGCGACGACGAAGAGTCTCGCGCGAAGATCGTGACCGATCGGTCCGATCCGTCTGATCGGTCGGATCAGTCAGGCCGCAAGAAGGCTCTCTTGGCCTTCATTGCGGCGCAGGACGACGGAGGTGGTACTAGCGCAGGTAGCCGTGTTTCACCAGGAACTTCGCCAGCCGCTCGTTGAACTCGGCGGGCTTTTCGAGCATGACGTAGTGGCCCGCTCCGTCGATCACTTCCCAATCCACGTCGGCCGCGAGGGCGCGCGCCCAAGCCTGATACTCGTCAGTCCACTGCGGCGAGTTCGCGACGATCACGGCCAGCGGCACGGATATCTTGTCGTCTTTCCAGATCGTCGGATCCAGAAAACTCCCCTCCATGGCGCCGACGAGGACGTGTTGCGGCGTGTCGGCCGCGGTCGCGCGCAGGCCATCGCGCACGGCGGCATCCGCTGATTTGGTCATGCTGTCGATCCGTTTCGCGACGACGGCCTGGTAATCGTCGCCGCGCAACGGGGCGATGAATGCTTCGGCCTGTTCGGCGTCCAACGGATTCCTGAGGAAGCCGTCGACGGCCACGAGGGCGCGGCTCCGGTGCGGGTACATCCGATCGAATTGACGGATCACCGGTGTTCCCATGCTGTGGCCGACCAGCACCGCGCGGTCGATGCGGGCGTCGTCCATCGCCGCACGGATCGCGCGGGCGAAGAGCTTCATCGAGTAGGTCGTCTTCGGCTTGTCGCTCTTGCCGTGCCCCGGCAGGTCGATCAACAGCAGCCGCGCGACCGTGCCGAATCGCGCCGTCTGCTCCCGCCAGACATTGAGATCACCGCCCCAGCCGTGGACGAGGACGATCGTCGTCTTGCCGCGCCCCAGCAGCTTGTAATGGACGCGGATTCCGTCGAACGTCGCCCAACGCGAGGGCGCAGCGGCCAAGGACAGGCTTGCTGCTGACGGCGAGGCGGTGAAGGCGGCGAGCGGCGGAAGTAGGGCGAGTAACAGGATCGCGGCAACGATCTGACGGGGGGCCATGGTGGTTTCTCCGAGGCCTTCATTGTACGCGCGAAGAGCGTGCCTGGCCCGGCCCTCAACCGAGGCGTGCCGTTCAGCGGGTGGCAACGCCGAGGCGCGCCGCCTTTGTCATTCAAACTCGAACCGCACTCGCGCCCGCAGGTGGCCGAGGATCGCGCCGAGGGCCGCGCCGGCGGTGTTCCATATGATGTCGTTGATGTCGGCGACGCGTGACGGGAGAAAGTACTGGCAGGCCTCGATGATCGACGTGAATGAGAGGCCGAGAAGAATCGTCAGCACGTAGGTCTGGATTGTGGGTCGCTTGGCCTTGTAGAGCGCGAGGAAGAGGAGGAAGCCCCAGGGCACGAAGAGCAGCACGTTGGCCACGATCGGCATCAAAACGATCGTCAGCATCCTTGTCGACGTCGCGTTGTGCTCGAGCCGGTGCGCCAGGTCGCTCACGTCGTGAAACGGGATCGGATCGACCTTCGAATAACTCTTTCCAGATATCCACAGCGTCGCCAGCACGATTCCGGCCGTCACCGCCAGGAGCAGCAGCCACGTGACACGGCGCCGGACGACGATCGTGGACATGGGGCAAGTATAGGTTCAGAGACCCGCCGCAGGTGCCGATGACGCCGGCCCCCTCGCTTGAGGCCGTAGCCCCTCGCTATACTGGCCCGATCATGCTCCCGGAGCTTAGGGCCATCGAGCCGCAACTCAAGCAAATATTATATGGAACCGTCGAGCACGTTCAGGCGACGAAGGCCGCGCTCTACCTCTCCGCGTCGCACGATCTCAACGAGAAAACGTACGAGCTCGTGACCAGCTATCAATTCAACGACTTGACTCGCAAGGTCGTTCGTGCGACGGACGACATGGTCGACCGCCTCGCCGTCCGGCGGGCTCCGGTCGTCGTCAACGGCCTCGGCGCGGACCAGCGCTTCTCGGAGGTGCTATTCCGCCAGGGAACCGACCGCCTTCTCGCCACGCCGCTCTTCTCCCGAGGGCGTCTGGTCGGATTCATCGACATGCGCGACAAGGCTGGCCGGAAGCCGTTCGAGCAGCCGGACATCGATGCAGCGCGCCGCATCGCCGACGAAGTGTTGGCGTTTCTCGGGACGAAGGGCCTCTTCGGCCTGGCCCCGATTCCGGTGGCCGCCGAGGAGCCCGCTGCACCCGCTGTCATGCCTCAGGCAGCTACGGCTTCCGCGCAGACGGCGGCGCTCGACCCTCGCTTCGACATGTCGCCGCAGGCGGTGAAGGTGATCGAGACCGCGCGGGACGTCATGACTCGCCGGCAACTGGCGCACGCTTCGGGAAAGCACATCCTGCGAGACTCCGATCTCGAGATCGCCCGTCTCCTTCTGCCCGCTGCTCTGGCCATTCCCGGAGCCGTCTTCGCCTGCTTCAGCGCGATTGGGCACGCCAGCGCGCCGCAGCCGCTCGTCGCGCTCGCCACGGTCACGGACGACGCCATGGACATGCTGCTGGCGCACCTTCACGAGTGGCTCACCCAGAACAACCAGCCCAACGTCACGCCGCGGCCGCAGGTCGTCTATCCCTTCGGCGTGCAGGCCGTGCCCGTGACCGCGGCGGGCATCACGAGCATCATCACTGCGCCGGTCAACGCCCAGTCGGTCGATGGGCTCGTGCTCACGGTCGGCTTCGAGCGGACGCCGGAATCGCAGGCCCAGCGGGGATTGCAGATCTTCCTGCGCCAGATCGAGCAGTCGGTGGAGAGCGCGATCTCGTCGACCTCGGGGCGCAACGAGCGCCAGATCATGGCCGAGAAACTGCTCGAGCCCGACTTCCAGCGCTACGCCGCGCTCGTCGAGCATTCGCGGCTGGTCTCCGTGATGGCGCAGCGCTTCGCGACGTTGCTCGAGCTGCCTGCGCAGCAGGTCGAGACCATCCGCTTGGCGGCGTTCCTTCACGATGTCGGGATGCGCCTGCTGGATTACGAACGGCTTTACCGCCGCCCGAACCTGACCGCGGAACAGCTTCGCGGCGTGGCGGAGCACCCGATCGTCGGCGCCGCGATCGTCGAGCCGTTGCTCGGCGCGGAGATCGCCCTCGCCATCCTGCGCCATCACGAGCGCCCGGACGGCAAGGGCTACCCCAGCCGCATGTCGGGAAACGCCATCCCACTCGCCTCCCGAATCATCCAGATCTGCGACGCCTGGGTGACCATGACCTCGGCGAATTCATACGAAGCGCCGCTTTCTCCGGACGTTGCCGCAACCAAACTCCGCGACGGCGCGGGCACGCAGTTCGACGAAGCGCTGGTGGGAAGGTTCCTGGGGGCGATCAAGGAGATTGGGTGAGAGCGAAGCGCGACATGCGGCCGGAGTACGACTTTGCATCGATGAAGGGTGGCGTCCGAGGAAAGTATGTGCGCCGCCTTCGCGCAGGATCGAACTTGGTGCTTCTGGAGCCGGAGCTGGCCAATGCGTTTCCGACCGACGAGGCCATGAATGAAGCGCTCCGAGCGGTGTTGAAGGCTGCGAGCGTTGTGCGCTCGCGAAGACGAACAGGGCGGAATCCGAAGAAGTGAGCGGTCCTGGATGCTACCTGATGAACACATTGAATCTGTGGGGGTGAGCTTCCGCTGATCGAGGACGTTCGTCCCGCGGTCACAGTATTGAAGGAGCAGGCAGCTCAACATATACGAGCTGCGACAAATGCAATGCCGAGCTGAGATCTTCAAGAACGCAAGAACAAGAACAAGGGGCAAGAACAAGAACAAAGGGGGACAGGTCTTCAAGAGTTACGCGAGCGCGGATAGGAACAAGAACAAAGAGGGACAGGTCTTCAAGAGTCAAGGATAGGACAGGCCTTCACAGCAGCCGGTCGGCATTGTCGTAGAGATCGGAATCCCTTTGGTGCCTCTCGAGTTGACGACAGGCCTCTGATTGGCTGGCCTTCGACGATCAGATGCTGATGTTTGCAGTCAGCCAGCCGCCGGGCAGGCGCAGAGGTCACCCGATCTACGCAGGAGCTCAGCGCTTCGGCGTCACCGTCTCGAGCGCGACGGCAACCTGTGATAGCGGCGGGCGGTAATCGGCGGATCGACTCGCGGAAACCCGAACGGCGGCGGGCGGCGGCGCGTGCGCTTGCGGCAGATCTCGACGAGCTGGCGCAGCTCCACGTCGTTAGGGAGCTCCCGGCGGCAGCGGGCCGCCAGGCTCGAGATCCCGCCGGCGCTCGTCACGCCGAGCCGTCTCGCGATCGTGCGGAGGGGGATGAGCCCGTCTTCGAACGCCATGTAAGCGATCAGACGCCGCTCGAGCGACCTGCGGCCGCGGATGATCGCCTCGGCGGTCGTGTCGAACGTCTGCGCAACTGCTTCGATAACGTCATCCAACTCCGGTCGCGCCGGATGTACGTGCGAACGCGGATGCTCTTCGCTCCGCTCTGTCTCGTCGATGATCTTCTGCACTTTCTCGATCCACGCCGCAGTGCCGAGGTACTTCTGCGCGACGACCTCGGCCATCAGATCCCGAGGTTCGTCGATGCCGGCCTCGACGAACCTCCGGTACTCGCTCTGTTGCGTTTCAGGGTCGGGACCGAATGCGGCGAAAACCGGATCGAGGGTGAGCCACGCCGGCGCTTCTTCGAGTCCTGCTCGTACGCGATGGCTACTCCACCGCCAGTCCTCAGGTCGCTCGACGATTCCGGCTTCCACCGGACTGAGTGCGAGGCAGCGCGTGAGCACCAGAAAGTGCGATTCCTTCTCGACGAGGACATTCTTGAAGCGCCCCTCGAACAGATGCCCGCGGCGTCGATGGCGCTTGTTGAATCTCTGCGCGTATCTGCCGAGGAACCGCTGCATACCGGTTGACAGAGTGCATTCAGGCGTCTCGATGGAAAGGAGGTAATGGGTCGT
>DASQGS010000406.1:0-8477 GCA_035632455.1 Thermoanaerobaculia bacterium
GAGTGAGCAGTGGTCGGTGGTCGATGGTCGATGACCGATGGGACTGATGGGACTGATGGGAGCGATGGGACCGATGGGACAGATGGGATTCGGGTCGCCACCGACCACTGACCACTACTCACACCCGTTCCCGGAATCCCCTGACCGCATTGACGGTTGAGGGGGGCTGAGTTAGAGTCTGCCACCTTCAACGGAGGCCGTTTCCTGCCATGGATCGTCAACATCGCCGAGAGCTCAAACGGGACAGGTTCATCGATGAGATGGGGACCCTCTCCTCACGGGCTCGAGAGAACCAGCGCCTGCTGTTCACCATCGCTGCGGCCGTCGCCGCCGCCGCCATTCTGGCCTACGGGCTCTACATCTACCGCTCGAACCGCGAGCAGAAGGCCCAGCAGCTCCTGGCGTCGGCTATCGACACCCTCGAGTCGCCGCTGATTCCGCCCACGGGGCAGGCTCCTCCTAACGCCAAGTTCAAGACCGATGCCGAGCGCGTCGCCAAGGCCGAGCCGATCCTCCGGGACGTCGAGTCGAAGTACTCGGGCTCGGATGCCGCGAGCCTCGCCAACCTCTATCTCGCCCGAATCCTGACCTCGAAGGGCGACATCGCCGGCGCCCGCAAGCGCCTCGAGTCATTTGTTGCCGACCATCCGAAGACCCTGCTGGGCTATTCGGCGCGCTACAGCCTCTACCAGATGCGCATCGAAAGCGGCGAGGCGGCCAACGTCGTGACCGAGCTCAATGTCGAGATGGCGAAGAGCGAAACGAGCCTGCCGCAGGACTCGATCCTCTCCCTGCTGGCTCACGCCTACGACACGCAGGGCAACCACGACAAATCGCTGGAGGTCTATCGCCGCATCGCCAGGGAGTTTTCCGATTCTCCCTATGCCCTCGAGGCCCAGCGGCGCATCGGCGGGACGGCCTAGCGAAGGAAACGCAATGTCCTCTGGCGCATGATCGCCGTCGCCTGTCTCGTCGTCGCTCTCTGGATCGCCTACCTCGCGACGCTCATCCTCAACTTGGCACTCGTTCCGAACCTTCGGCGGCGGAACGGTCTAACAGCCGCCGCGCCATCGGTGTCATTCATCGTCCCCGCGAGGGACGAGGAGCGCGTGATCGAAGTCGCGGTCCGCTCGCTGCTCGGCCAGGAGTATCCCGATTTCGAAGTCATCGTCGTCAACGACCGATCGACTGATTCGACTGCGGCGATCCTCGGCCGGATCGCGGCCGCGGACTCACGGCTGACCGTCGGCGACGGCGACGAGCCGCCGGCCGGCTGGCTCGGGAAGACGTGGGCCCATCATCAAGGCGCGCGCCGGGCCAGGGGCGAGCGGCTCCTGTTCGTCGACGCAGATCTCGTCTACCACCCCGAGGCGCTCGCGGCCGCTGTCGAGGTTCTCGATAGCAGCGGCGTCGCACTCGTGACCCTATTCCCTAGCCTCGAGATGCAGGGCTTCTGGGAGAACGTGATCATGCCCGGGCTCACCATGACCGGCTTCGTCTTCATGCCGGCCTGGCTGTCGAACACCACAACGATCGAGATTCTCGGGATCGGTGGCGGAACCGGGAACCTCGTCCGCCGCGATGCCTACGAGACCGTTGGCGGACACGAGACGCTGAAGGCAGCCGTGGTCGACGACGTCGGGTTGGCCCGCATCCTGCGCCGCCGCGGGCTCAAGACTCTCGTCGTCCGCGCCGAGGAATTGGTGTCGCTGCGGATGTACCACGGCGTGCGCGAGATCATCGAGGGCTTTACCAAGAATCTCTTCATCGCATTCGGGAGGAGCTTCGTTGTCACGGCATTCATCTGTCTGCTCTCGATCGTCGCACACATCCTGCCGTATCTCTTCGCGCTGATGGGAGCTGTGCACGCGGCTCTCGGGAGGCACGTCACGGCGACGGAGTGGCTCGCCGTGGCCGCTGTTGCGCTGATCACGGCCACGCGCATCGTGCTGTTCCGGGCCGTGCGCTACCCGATCGGCTACGCGATTCTCGCGCATCCGCTGTCGATGCTGTTCTGGCTGTATCTCTACGTCCGTTCGGCCTGGATCACGGGCGTCCGGCGACAGGTGCGATGGCGCGGCCGGACCTACGACGCCGCGGGAACGCGGTTCTCGGACATGTAGGGGTTTTCATTTCAGGCGCAGCATGGGAACGCAGAACTTAGAACGCAGAATTGAGAAAAGCAACGGCTAACGCCTGTGGCTCGGAACGAATTGAGAATTGAGAAGTTGAGGGAGAATTGAGAGGTCGTGCCCCCGGTCGGTCGCCGCGACTAGGGGGCGGGCATTCTCAATTCCCCTATCCCTCACCCGCGCTTCGCGCCGCCGTCTCCCGCTGGGAGAGGGCTTCTTGCTGCCGCAGTTGAGGTTGGTCGATCGAAACGTCGAAGTCCCAGGCCCGGGAATGCGACTTTGTTCTCCTATCCGGAGGTATCGACTCCCATGGATGACTCATCGATCGATTTTGTCTCGTCGGAAGAGACTGCCGGGGACTCGCCTGCCCAGGGCTTACATGACCTGCTTCCCGATGCCGGCCTGTTCGATGCCTATTCGCGCGCGGTCATCGGCGCATCCGCGAGGATCACGCCCGCGGTCGTGAACATCGAAGTCCGGCACGAGCGCCAGACTCGGCGCGGACCGGCCGAGACGCGCGGCGGTGGATCCGGGTTCTTCTTCACGCCTGATGGATTCATCCTGACGAACAGCCACGTCGTAAGTCAGGCCTCGCGAATCGACGTTGCGCTCACGGACGGCTCGCGATACGCGGCCACACTCGTCGGGGATGATCCGCACACCGATCTTGCCGTGGTTCGCATCTCCGCACCGACACAGACCGCCGCGCGCCTCGGCGATTCCGACGCCATCCGTCCGGGCCAGCTCGTCATCGCCGTCGGCAATCCCTACGGTTTCCAATGCACGGTGACCGCCGGCGTCGTGAGCGCCCTTGGACGCACCATGCGCTCGCAGAGCGGCAGGCTCATCGACAACGTGATTCAGACCGATGCCGCGCTCAATCCCGGCAACTCCGGAGGGCCGCTGGTCGATTCGCGCGGTGAGGTCATCGGCGTCAACACCGCAGTGATCCTGCCGGCTCAGGGGATCTGTTTCGCCATCGGCGTGAATACTGCGAAGTTCGTCGCCGCGCGCCTCGTCCGCGATGGGCGCATCGCCCGAAGCTACATCGGCGTCGCCGGCCAGAACACGCCGCTGCATCGTCGCGTCGTTCGCCACTTCGGCCTGCAGGTCAGCCACGGCGTTCTCGTCGCTTCGGTGGAGCCGGGCAGTCCGGCCGAGCAGGCGGGCCTTCGCGAAGGCGACGTCATCATCGCATTCGACGACCAGCCGGTCGCGAGCATCGATGACCTCCACCGCCTGCTGACTGAGGAGCGCGCAGGCATCCGTGCGGAACTCAGCGTCATCCGGCACACGCAGCACGTGGTCATCGCGATCACGCCGGTGCGTGGATAGGCTCCACGGGCTCTCCCGTGAAATATGATAGATTCGTCTTGGTTATCAACGAGCCCATGTCACGACCAGCCGAGCGTTACGCCCAGCTTCTGGATCAGATCATTCGTCCGTTCGATCTCACTCACGATTTCGGACGTAAACGAGCCTATGAAGCGGCGATCGACTACGCGCGCCAGAACCTCGTCGACGATCCCCATTGCAACGAGTTCCTGAACGCCGCGGCCAAGCGTCTCGGGTTTGCGCCGATCACCTTCGACACCCTCGAGAGCCGGGTCAAGCTGCCAAAGGAAGCGTGGCTCGACATCTGGATCTCCGACGAGGATGACGAGGTCGCGCTCACCGGAACGCGCGAGGGCATTCAGTATCTGATCGATCTGCTGACCCAGCTCCGCGATGCCGCCGATCCCGAGCAGCACATCCATCTCGACCGGGCCGTCATGCCCATGACCGAAAGCTCGGCGAATCTGGTGCTGTTCAAGGAAGACGAAACCTGGTTCACCGGCCCAGCCGCCGCCGGCTCGCCGGACGAGTATCCGCAGCGCGAGGTCGACGCCAAGTCGATCTACGCCGTCCAGTTCATCCACTATCCGCCCGAGGACCTGCCGATCAGCGCCCACAAGCTTTATCGCGTGCTGCGCGTCGACGCCGACACCGGCCACTCGACCAACGTCAAGGAGTTCTCCGACGGCGCCGAGAACCGCTACTACCGCTTCACGTTCGTCGCCGACAACGAGGAGAAGTTCAGCTACACCTTCCACCTCGACGACCCGGCTGTGAACTTCTTCACCCACCGCGAGATTCTCTCGCTAGCCATGAAGAGCGTGTAGCAAGCGTGTAGGAAATGATTCGCACCATCGCGGTGATCGGCACGGGGACCATGGGCCGCGGCATCGCCTATCTCTCCGCGGTCGCCGGTTACGACACGATCCTCCACGACGCCGAGACCTCGGCCCTGGAGGCGGCGCAGGCGTCCATCGAATCGACGCTCCGCAAGGGTGTGGAAAAGGGGAAGCTGACCGAGGACGCGCTCATCGAGGCCACGGGGCGCCTGCATCTCGCGACGGACATCGAAGCAGCCGCGCGTGGCGCGGATCTGATCATCGAAGCCGTCCCGGAGAGCCTCGAGCTCAAAGTCGATCTCTTCGCCGAAGTCGATCTCTTCTGCAGCGAAGAGACGATCCTCGCTTCCAACACCTCATCGATCTCGATCACGAGACTTGCGGCCGGCGTCGAGCGCCGCGATCGATTCGCGGGCCTTCATTTCTTCAACCCGCCGCATGTGATGAAGCTGATCGAGATCGTCCGAGGCGAGCAGACGTCCGACGAGACCGTCACGGAGGTCCGCGAAGTCGCTGTCAGGATGGGAAAGACCGCGATCGTCGTCCAGGACAGCCCGGGATTCGCCACGTCGCGGCTCGGCGTGGCGTTGGGGTTGGAAGCGATCCGGTTGCTCGAGCAGGGAATCGCCTCGGCCGAGGACATCGACCGCGCGATGGAGCTCGGCTACAACCATCCGATGGGGCCGCTGCGCTTGACGGACCTGGTCGGGCTCGACGTGCGCCTCGGAATCGCCGAGTACTTGGCCTCGACGCTCGGCCCGCGGTTCGAGCCGCCGCAGCTTCTCCGTGATCTCGTCGCCGAGGGCAAGCTCGGGAAGAAAACGGGACAAGGATTCTACCGGGGGGATCGTGATTGACGCGCAGACGCGCGATTCCTACGACGCCTTCGCTTACGCCTACGACCGCGCCCTCGGCGAGCGGTTCCATCAGGCCATTCGCAAGCTCGTCGGCGAGACTCTGCAACGCTATCCGACGCCGCGGCGCACGCATCTCGACGTCGCCTGCGGCACCGGCCTCGGAGTGGCGCTCTTTCGCGACCTCGGCTTCCGCTCCTTCGGCGTCGACGGCTCGATGAGCATGCTCCAGGTCGCGCGGCGCCGCGCCTTGGCGGTCGCCGCCGGCGATTTTCGCGCGCTGCCGTTGCGCGGCACATTCGCGCGAATCACCTGCTTTTACGACAGCCTCAATCACCTCAAAGACCGCCATCAACTCGTCGCCGCGTTCCGCGCCATCCGCCGGCTGATGGACGGCGGCTCGCTGTTTCTGTTCGATATGAACCATCCCGATGTCTATCCGGAAGTCTGGGGAATGAAAGCGCCGTTCGTCGCCGGCAGCGCGGACTATCACCTCGAGATCTCGACGACCTTCAACAAACGGGATCGCCTGGCGCGCGCGCTCGTGACCGGGTGGGCCGACCTGCCCGCCGCGGGCCGCGTGGCGATCCGCGAGCGGCACGTGCAGCGAGCCTACAGCGAGCGCGAGATCGTGCAGTCTCTCGGCGACGCGGGCCTCGCGGCTGCGGAAGTCCTCGACCTCGATCCCTTCGGCGAGGTCGAGATGCTCGGTGTGCAAGGCGTGAAGTTCTTCTTCGTGTGCAAGGCGGCCTAACAGGCAAGCGGCAGAACCGCAACAACCCTCTCCCGGCGGGGCTCCCGGCGGGAGAGGGTCGCCGCCGAGGGCGGGGTGAGGGGACTCCCTCGTGGCTCTTGCGAGGCTCGCATCGTGGCGCAATCGACGCGAGATCGGCATCGCTTTGATTGCGCGCTTCGCGCGGGGTCCCCTCACCCGCGCTTCGCGCCGCCCTCTCCCGGCGGGAGAGGGCTTTTCCTTGGATCGATCAAACTGATGGTCCGTACTGTCCAAACTCGCCGGCCACCGGGCGCGGAACATTGCCCAGGCCTCCGGGGTTAGACTGCATTCCGATGGCCGACTTTCTCCAGCGTTCCTTCTCGATTGGCGGCGTGCTCATCGATCCGCCGTTGGCGCTCGCGCCGATGGCCGAGGTCACCGACACGTACTACCGGTCGTTGATCAAAGAGCTCGGCGGCGCCGGGCTCGTCGTGTCGGAATTCATCTCCGCCGAGGGACTGACGCGGAAGAACGACCGCAGCCACAAGATGCTCGCCTTCAGCGATGCGGAGCGGCCGGTCTCGATTCAGATCTACGGCGGCGATCCCGATCGGATGGATGACGCTGCGGCGATCGTCGAGGCCGAGGGCGTGGAGATCGTCGACGTCAACATGGGCTGCCCGGTGCGAAAGATCGTGAACAGCGGCGCAGGATCAGCTTTGCTCAAGGACTTCGATAAAGCCTCGCGCGTCGTCGAGAAGATTAGGAAGCGCGTAAAGATCCCGCTCACGGTCAAAGTGCGCAAGGGATGGGAGAGCGACGATGTGCTGCCGCTGCTGAAACGATTCGAGGAGATCGGCGTCGCCGCGATCGCCATCCACGGCCGCACGCGAGGCGAGGCCTACACCGGCGCGAGCGACTGGTCGTACATCGCCCAGGTCAAGCGCGAGCTGCGCATTCCTGTATTCGGCAACGGCGATGTGAAGACGGCCACCGATGCCATCCGGATGTTCGAGACCACCGGCGTCGACGGCGTGATGATCGGCCGCGCGGCGCTGCACAATCCATTCATCTTCCGCGACATTCATGCCCACGCCTCGGGAACACCGATCCTCGGCGAGATCGATCGCCGCATCGATGCTATGCAGCGCTACCTCTCCAAGATCGACGCCGCGCCGCAGATCGAGAAGTGGAAGCTGCACAAGGCCCGCACGGTCATCGGCTGGTTCTCGCGCGGCGTTCCGCACGGCAAGAGCATTCGCAACGGACTCCAGGACATCACCGCGGTCGGCGACGTACAGCGAATCCTCGACGAGTTCCGGCGAACCTCCGAGGCGGCATGAGCGGCCGGTCCTCCTCTTATACAATGCCGGTGTGACCGCGACGTCTTCACCGTCCCCTGCGCGCGAGCGGCTTCTCGAGGTGATTTCCCGTCATTGGGGCTATTCCTCGTTCCGCCCCATGCAGGAGGAGGCGATGACGGCGGCGTTGTCGCGGCGCGATTCCCTTGTCGTGCTGCCGACCGGCGGCGGGAAGTCGCTCTGCTATCAGGCGCCGGCAATGCTCGAAGAGAAGATCACGGTCGTGGTCTCGCCGCTGATCTCGCTGATGAAGGATCAGGTGGACGGCCTCATCGAGTGCGGCGTGCCTGCCGTGCAAATGAACAGCTCGCAGGATGGGCTCGAGCATCGGGCTATCGAGCACGACATCCGCAGCGGCCGGGTCAAGCTCCTGTTCGTATCGCCGGAGCGGCTGGCCATGGCGTCGTTCCGCGAGGTGCTGCGGCGCGCCGGAGTCGGAGCGTTCGCCATCGACGAAGCGCATTGCATCAGCCATTGGGGTCATGACTTCCGGCCCGAGTACCGGCAGCTTCGAGCCATCAAACAGATCTTCCCCGAGGCTCGCGTTCATGCGTACACGGCGACGGCGGCCGAGGCCGTGCGCCGCGACATCGTCCAGCAACTCGCGCTCGCCGATCCCCTGGTCCTGGTCGGCAGCTTCGATCGGCCGAACCTCACGTACCGCGTGCTGCCGCGGCGCGACGAGCTGCGTCAGACCATCGAGGTCATCGAGCGGCACAAGGGCGAGGCAGGGATCATCTACTGCCTGCGCCGGCGCGACGTCGACGACCTCACCGCCGGGCTGCGCCGCGCGGGCTACAACGCTGTCGCCTATCATGCCGGGCTGCCGCAGCAGGAGCGGCGCGAGGCGCAGGACGCGTTCTCATCGGAGCGATGCGACTTGGTCGTGGCCACGGTCGCCTTCGGCATGGGCATCGATCGCTCGAACGTCCGCTTCGTCCTGCACGCCGCGATGCCCAAGTCGGTCGAGCACTATCAGCAGGAGACAGGACGCGCAGGCCGCGACGGGCTCGAGGCCGAGTGCGTGCTCCTTTACTCGGGCGGCGACGCCGTGGTCTGGCGGTCGATGCTGTCGGGGTGCGAGGTCGAGGTCAGCGCCGAGTACCTCGCCGCGTCGATGCGGCATGTGGGCGACATTGACCGCTATTGCTCCGGCTCGGTGTGCCGCCATCGCGCTCTGTCCGAGTATTTCGGCCAGCAGCTCGAGGCCGAACATTGCGGCGCGTGCGACCTCTGCCTCG
>DASQGS010000407.1:0-18234 GCA_035632455.1 Thermoanaerobaculia bacterium
TGGGGAAGGGCGCGGCGAATGATTTCTTGGAAGGCGCGGAGTCCATTGCGTTCATGAAAGAGCACGGGAATCAACGACGACCGCACCAACGAAAAGCCCTCTCCCGCCGGGAGAGGGCGGCGCGAAGCGCAGGTGAGGGGACCCCGCGCGCAGCGCGCATTCAAGCGATGACGATCTCGCGAGAATTGAGCCGACAGCGCAAGTGGCGCGAGGGAGTCCCCTCACCCCGCCGCTGCGCGGCGACCCTCTCCCGCCGGGAGAGGGTTTGCGGTTGCCGCCTCTGAATGATACCCATGCCACTCCTCGACACCACTTCGCTCACCCGTGACTTCGGCGGCCTCCGCGCCGTCGGCAACCTCACGTTCAGCGTCGAGGCCGGCGAGATCCTCGGCCTGATTGGCCCGAACGGCGCCGGGAAGACCACGGTCTTCAACCTCATCACCGGCTTTCTACGCCCGACCTCGGGAGACATCCGCTTCGAGGGCCGTCGCATCGCAGGACTCAAGCCGCACGCCGTCGCCCGCCGCGGCATCGCCCGCACGTTTCAGATCGTGAAGCCCTTCCCGCATCTCTCGGTCCGCGAGAACGTCGCCCTCGCGGCTCTGGTCCGCCTCGGAGATCGCGCGGAAGCTACTGCCGAAGCCGGGAGAACGCTCGCCCAAGTCGGACTCGGGGAGAGGCTCGAAACGCCGGCCTCGGACCTCACGCTGATCGATCAGAAGCGGATGGAGATCGCCCGCGCCCTCGCCACGCAACCCAAACTCTTACTTCTCGACGAGCCCCTCGGCGGCCTCAATCCCCACGAAGTCGAGGATGCCTGCCGCCTCATCGAGAGCATTCGCGACAGCGGCGTGACCATCGTCCTCGTCGAGCACGTGATGAAAGCGATCATGCGCATCTCGCACCGCGTGGTCGTCCTCAGCCACGGCGAGAAGATCGCCGACGGCACGCCGGCGCAGATCGTCAACGACCCCGCGGTCATCACCGCCTACTTCGGCAAGAGGTCGGCATGAGCCTGTTGCGCGTCGAGAATCTCGAAGTCGCGTACGGTCACATCCAGGCGCTCTGGAGCGTGAGCTTCGAGGTGCGGGACGGCGAGATCGTCGCGCTGGTCGGGGCCAACGGCGCGGGCAAGACCACGACCGTCAAGACCATCTCCGGCCTGCTCCGCCCGCGCGGCGGCGCGATTCTCCTCGGCGACCGGCGCCTCGACCAATGCACGCCCTCGGAGATTGTCGAGCTCGGCGTCATCCAAGTCCCCGAGGGCCGCATGCTCTTCCCGCAGATGACCGTGCGGGACAACCTCCTCCTCGGCGGCTACACGCCCGCCGCGCGCGCGAAGCGGCCCGAGCAACTCGACCGCGTCTTCGACATCTTCCCGAAACTCCGCGACCGCCACCGCCAACTCGCCGGCACGCTTTCGGGCGGCGAACAGCAAATGGTCGCCATCGCCCGCGGCCTCATGGCCGGCCCGAAAATCCTCATGCTCGACGAGCCCTCCCTCGGCCTCGCCCCGATCATGGTCGACGAGATGTTCGCGGTGATCCGCGAGATCAACACCCGCGGCGTCACCGTGCTCCTCATCGAACAAAACACCGAGCACGCCCTCGCCCTCGCCCACCGCGCCTACGTCCTCGAATCCGGCCGCGTGGCGCTCCAGGGCACTGGCAAGGAGCTCACGGCCAACGAAAGGGTGAGAGAGGCGTATTTCGGGCTGTAGGTAAAGATTTCCCTCTCCCCGTAATGATCGCTCCTCAGGCGAAAATCGCAATTCGGGGCGAGGGCAGGGTGAGGGGCACCACCCGTGGGAGGCAGCACCTGTGGTACTGCATCGTGATCGTCGGGCTACTCGTGGCGACGGCCGCCAGTGCTCAGACTGCAGCCGTGTCATCGAGCGATCGCCGCCGGCCTCTTGACCCAAACCATCGAATAGCGCCAAAGCAAATGCCGCCTGATAATAACGCCGGGAAGGATCTCCATCGCTTGCCGGCGGATCTCGTCAAGGGTCATAGGCGGATCAACAATAGGAGCTCCGACAGGCGAGGTTTGCCGCGTGCAGCGGTACCAAACGCTGACTGGATACGCGAGCGCGCTCCTTGCCCCCGCCACGAGCAACGACGGGGCGCGATCCAGGCCGAGCACGGCGAGCACTCCGCCGGGTCGCAGCATGCCCGCCGCTCTGGTCAGCGCCTCGGCGAATGGCAGGTGGTGAAGCGTCGCGATCATCGACAAGAAGTCGTAGGAGCCCTCGACGGGCCACGTCAGGAAGTCGGCCTCGACGATGCGAAGATTGGAAATCCCTGAAGATAGCTCGCGGGCGCGAGAAACGACGCCGGGCTCAAGATCGATGGCATCGACATGCTCGGCGACGCTCGCCAGCCGCCGGGCGAAGCTGCCGCGGCCACAGCCCACATCGAGCGCCCGGCGGCACGGACGGGGTATAGCTTCCAGCAAACGCTCATGGTAATGGGCGTTATGATTCCAACCGTCCGCCGCGATTGAGGTCATGCCGAATGACTGCGAGTGTGGCACAAAATGGACAGAGGATCGAAATCGCGTATGAATTCATGACCGCCGACCTCGTCACCATGTTCCGGCCCACAGGCCCGAAAGAGCTCGAGCTCGTTGCCGCAACGGGATGGCGACGTTGGCCGCCTCGTCTTCCCGGTCAACCGATCTTCTACCCGGTGACCAACCAAGCCTATGCCGAGCAGATTGCGCGGGAATGGAACGTACCCGAAAGCGGGGCCGGTTTTGTCACGCGATTCAGCGTTCGCAAGGAGTTCGTTGACCGCTTCGAGGTCCATCGGGTCGGACACGGCGGCCATACAGAATGGTGGATTCCCGCGGAGGATCTCGAAGAGTTGAACGACAATATTGTCGGGATCATCGAAGTGATTGCGAGCTTTTCCGCGAAAGACGCAGATTGATCCGGCGGCCCGCGAGGTGGACGCAACAGCCGGCCTTCAATCATTCCCTTTCGCTCTGACGGGCGCATTCGGGACACGCAACGACTTCGCGGGCAATCTGGAGTCCGGAACCTCCGGGGTCATCCCGCTTTTCCAGTTTTCCCTTCCTCTTGAATCGGTTGGCTTCGAGGCGCCTGGGATACTGCTACGCCCGTGACCTTGAATCGATCACGTGCGAGAGCTATCCTCCCGGCATCCGACAGGACAGTTCCTCGGAGCAGCCACTGAACGCTCGTGGACAGAAAGGCTTCGTTGCCATGAAGAGACTCGTCGCAACCATCGCAGCACTCGTACTCCTCTGCCTTGCCGCCTACGCAGCCACCCGGGGCACGCCGGCCGAGGCGAAGGCGATGCTCCAGAAGGCCGTGGATCATTACAAGTCCGTGGGGCGGAAACAGGCCCTCTCCGACTTCAGCGGCGGCAAAGCGCCTTTCCATGACCGCGATCTCTACGTCGTCTGTATCGCGTCGGATCACAAGGTTCTAGCCAATGGCGGCTTCCCCGCCTACGTCGGCATCTCAGCCGACACGCTTCTCGACGCGAAGGGTCAGGCCCTCGGCAAGTCGTTCTGGGACGCCGCAAGCAAGGCGCCCCTCGGCTCGGTCGACTATCCTATGATCAACCCGGTCACAAAGAAGATGGAGTCCAAGACCATGTTCTACTCGAGGGTCGCGGACGACCTCCTCTGCGGCGTCGGCGCGTACAGCGCACACTGAGCCTTGCGCAGGACCGATGAGCTCAATCGCAGATACGACCAATGAGACGCCATCGCCTATTGAGACTACTTCAGCGACGACGCTGATTACCGGGGCCGCTGGCAATCTCGGAAGTCTCCTGGCACGCCATCTGGCATCAAACGGACACAGGCTCCGTCTGATGGTTCACCAGACTCCACTTCCATACGATCTACAGACGGATCCTAACGCGACCGTCGTTCGCGCGGACCTGTCACAGCCCGGCACCCTCTTAAACGCCGTGGAGGGATCGGATGTAGTCGTTCACTTCGCGGGCGTATTGTTTTCGCCTCGACCCGAGAGATTTCTTCCCGAGACGAACACACAATGGTTTTTGAACCTGCTCGACGCTTGCGTTCGCGCGCGTGTGAAGAAAGTCATCCTGATATCGTTTCCTCATGTCGAAGGACCGACGACCGTCGCGCAGCCGGCCACTGGACGCACCGATCGGCATCCTGCGTCGGTCCACGCGCAAACGCGGCTTGCCGAAGAGCGATTGCTCCTCGAGAGCACGCGCGGCACGAACATAACGCCTGTCGTTCTGCGCCTGGGCATGGTCTATGGTCGCGGGATACTCATGATCGACGCCGCCAGGTGGCTTGCCCGGCTTCGGCTATTGGCAGTGTGGAATGAGACCACGTGGATCCAATTGATCTCGACCGCTGATTATCTGCGGGCCACGGAAGCAGCCATTGTCAGGTCGGATGTGTCTGGTATTTATCATGTCGGCGATGAGCAACCCGTCACGCTGCAGTCCTTCCTCGAACAGGCGTGTCGGGTATGGGGGTGCCCACCGCCGCACCGGCTCCCGCTGCCATTGATCTATGCGGCGGCGTGGTTTTGCGAGGCGTTCGGCGTCATCGCTCGTACTCGCTCGCCACTGACCAGAGACTTCATTACCATTGGTCGGGTATCGTATTGGGGCGACACGACGCGAACGCGCAAGGAATTGCTCCCTACATTGCAATACCGCATGCTCGCCGAGGGGCTTGGCACTCTTTAGTCAGCTAAGGCCTTCCATTCCGTATTCCTGCCAGCATGCCGCACGCCGCGTGGCGGGCAGCGCCGCCGGAGTAGCGCCGGACAACCGGAACGCCGAGGGTGCGGAGCTCGGTGCGAAACGCGGCGAGCTCGGCGTCGCCGGCGCGGCGGAAGCCATTTGGGCGCGGGTCGTTGACGTCGATGAGATTGAGGCGGATCGGCACGCCGTCGAACAGGCGGCGCAACGCGGCCACCTCGTCGCTGCCGGTATTGATGCCGCCGAGGACGACCCAGGCGATAGTGATGCGCCCGCCGACGGCGCGCTGCACGGTGCGAACGGCATCGGCGAGCTCGGCGACAGGCCACGCCGCCGCCGCGGGGAGCAGCTCGCGGCGCCGCTCGTCGATCGCCGAGGTGAGCGAGACGACGAGGCGTTGCGATCGCCGTTCCTCGGCGAATCGAAGGAGCGCCGGAACGAGGCCGACGGTCGAGATCGTGATCGCCTTCGCCGCAATCCGCCCGCCGCAGGGATGGGCGAGGATCTCCGCCGCACGCATCACGGCGGCGTAATTGTGAAGCGGCTCGCCCTGGCCCTGGAACGCGGCGCACGTGACGCGGCCCGGCGCCTCGGCGCGAACGGCGAGGAACTGCGCGATGATCTCCCACGGCTCGAGATTGCGGATCAGTCCGAGGCGGCCGGTCGCGCAGAACGTGCACCCCATCGCGCAGCCAGCCTGGCTTGAAAGGCAGACGGTGAATCGCCCCGGCACCTCGAGCGGAATGCGCACGGCCTCGGCCAGCGCGCCGTCGCGAAGGCGAAAGAGATACTTGACGAAGCCGTCCGCGGGATCCGTGGCGCGCTCGACGATCTCGAGGGGCGCGCGGTCGATGTAGCGCTCGACCGCGATCTCGACGGTGCGCCTCACGGGCCGTGCCGCCGGGTGGCCCGGCAGTCCGCGGGCGAGTGTGTGTGCGACAACGCGCCGCGCCTCCGCGTCCTGAACAGTGACACCCTCGCTTCGAAGATGGCTCGCGAGATCCTCGGGGAGAAGGCCGAAGAGGTGAGGCTTGCGTTCGCGCCAGATCGGACTGATCGGACCGATCCGTCCGATCTGCTGCTGGCCGGCGCTTTGATGCATTGCGCCCGATTGTAGCCCCCTCCCCCGCTACAATGCGCTCCATGCGAGACCTCGACCTCGGTCATGGCTTCGTCGTCCCCGCGCAACTCCTGCGCGCCGTCACCTCGCGCAGCGGCGGGCCGGGCGGGCAGAACGTCAACAAAGTCGAGACCCGCGTCACTATCGAGGTGGATGTCGATGCCCTTCCGCTGCCGGACCATCGGAAGCAGCGCGTCCGCGAGAGACTCGCCGGTCGCATCAATCGAGACGGAGTCCTTCGCGTCACGTCGCAGGCCGCGAGGAGCCAGCTCGCCAACCGCGATCGCGCGCTGGCGAGAATCGAAGAGCTGTTGCGCGATGCGATCGAAGAACAGCAGGAGCGCAAGCCGACGCGAACGCCGGCAGCGCAGAAGCGGAAGCGCCTCGCGGACAAGAAGCGCCGCGCCGAGACCAAGCGGCTGCGCTCACAACTCGAGTGAGTTTCAGCGAGGCGCGCCTGCGATCTGGACGTCCCGCCCTTCGCGCCGCCAGATCATGGCGCTGATCCACCAGCGACCGTCAAGGCGAAAGAGCTGCATGCTGTTCACGCCGCGGCCCAGAAACTCGCCGTCCCGGCAGCGCCGGCTCTCGTAGGCGCTGAGCACGTGCGCCATCTCGCCGAACTGATCGGTGACGCGCCACAGCTCCGCTTCCCAGAAGCTGGGCATCGCGCCAGAGTCGATCATGGCCTCGAAATTCGTCTCGTAGGAATCGAGATCGAACTCGAACACGCCATCGTCGGTAACGCGCACCAGACGCGCTCCCGGCGCGAAGATCTCGCGCTCGCGATTCCAGTCCGGCCGCTCGCCGGGCTCGAAGCAGACCGTTTCGTACATGGCGCCGATGATGGTGTCGAGATCGTGCATGAGTGTTCCTTTCAATGATTGTGGGATTAGGGGACGGGATGGCCCCAACTGCCCGCCGGTTGCTGGTTAAGTATATGTGACGTATATTCGTGGCTCGATGAAGTACTTGTACGACCGCGAACACGACTCGCTCACCATCACGCTCGCACGGCGCAAGTACGCTGACTCGGAGGAGCTCTGGCCGGGAATCGTCGTCGATTTCGACGAACAGGGGCTGCCGATCGCGATCGATTTCATCTCGAACGCAAGCAAGGTCGTCGACGTCGGAGGTCTAGCTGCTGGCAGATCGATGTCCGTTTCTCACCGCGACTCTCAACAGGTTGTGAAGGAGATCGACGGCCCGACTCTGCGGGCCTTGCGCGAGGAGCTCGGGATGACACAGGCACAGCTCGGCGAGCAACTTGGAATCCCGTCGAACACAATCGCCCGTTGGGAGCGAGGCGAGCTCCAGATCGAGAAGCCACGGACTCTGGCGCTTGCGCTGCGGGCACTGCTCCCGCCGGAAGAGCCCGAAGCCGAGCCCCGCGCGCGAGCACTCGCGCGACCGGGTCGAAGGTGAATCCTGCACCAGCCGGCCGTGTGATGTTTCGTCGCTTCTCAGGGATCCCGTTCGGCCGATGCTAGAATCCCCGCCCTCGAACGGAGGGTTCTCTTTCATGCGCATCGCCCCGAAACTGCTGTTGCTCGTTCTCTTGATTCTCGCCGTAGCCGCCTCGCTCATCGCACAAGACGTCCTTCCCGCGGACACGCGCGCGAGCATCGACAAGGCCGCAAACGACATCCTGGCAAAGAGCGGAGCGCCCAGCGCCTCCATCGCTGTGGTCAAGGACGGAAGGATCGTCTACGAGCAGGCGTACGGCAACGCGAAGCTCGATCCGCCCGTGCCGGCGACGCCGCAGATGCGCTACAGCATTGGCTCGATCAGCAAACAGTTCACGGCCACGGCCATCCTGCTGCTCGCCGAGGAAGGGAAGCTCTCGCTCGACGACAGGATCGTTCGCTGGCTGCCGGAGCTGACGCGATCGAACGAAGTCACGATCCGGCAGATCCTGTCGATGACGTCCGGCTATCAGGACTTCTGGCCGCAGGACTACGTCATGCCGGGCATGCTGCAATCGGTCACCGCGCAGGAGATCGTCGATCAGTGGGCGAAGAAGCCGCTCGATTTCGAGCCGGGAGCGAAGTGGCAGTACAGCAACACGAACTATGTGATCGCGGGCATGATCGTCGAGCGCGTGAGCGGCACGACGCTGCTCGACTTCCTGCAGAAGCGCGTCTTCGGGCCGTTGCACATGACCACGGTCTCGAACACGGACGAGGCTCCGCTCGGTCCCGGCGATCCGGCGCGCTACCTTCGCTATGCCCTCGGTCCGCTGCGCCCGGCACCGAAGGAAGGAAAGGGTTGGATGTTCGCGGCGGGCGAGCTGGCGATGACGGCGCACGATCTCGCGCTCTGGGACATCTCCGTGATCGACCAGAAGGTGCTGCGGCCGGAGTCGTACCGACAGATGCAGACCGAGGTCCGGCTCAATGGCGGCGCCGGCGCGCGCTACGGCCTCGGCGTCAACGTGGGCATGACCGACGGGCGCCGCACGATCTCGCACAATGGCGAGGTGTCGGGCTTCACCGCTCAGAACACGATCTTTCCTGACGACCGCGCCGCAGTCGTCGTCCTGACGAATCTCGATGCCACGAACGCCTCGGAGCAGATCGGGACGAAGATCGCGACCTTCGTCTTCAGCACTACCGACAGCGAGAAGGAGAAGGCTCTCGACCAGGCCCGCAAGATCTTCGAAGGCCTCCAGCACGGCAAGATCGACCGCGCGCTCTTCACCTCAAACGCCAACGCCTATTTCAGCGATCTCGCGCTCAAGGACTTCGCCTCCAGCCTCGGTCCGCTCGGCACGCCGAAGGAATTCACGCAACAGACGCAATCGCTCCGCGGCGGCATGACCCTGCGGCGCTATCGCGTGCAGTTCGAGAAGAAGACGCTCCGCGCCTGGACGTTCACCATGCCCGACGGCAAGCTCGAGCAGTACATGGTGGCGGCCGTGGAGTAACTGGCGTGCGAAACTCGATCGGTCCGATCAGTCGGATCGGTCCGATGGCGGTTCTAGATGTTATTCAGCGCGACGGTTCTTGCCAGCGAACAAGGATCACGGTGGTCTCATCGCCCGCCCATGAGCGCGACCCAAGACGGACCTCGGGCTCTCGGGCTTTCGATATCTCGAGCAGGCGTTCGAGAAAGCCCATCGACTGATAGGCGGCGGCCTCCTCAGCCTTCGGACTCATTCCATAGCTGATCTGAAGCCGCGCCGCACGGTCGTGAATAGCAATGATCTGGACCGCGGGATAGTCGAACAGGCTCTGTCGCAGAACCTGAAATCGCATGAACGTCTCGCGAGGGTCGGCGGACGCGAAGAGATCCGGTTGTGCAAGGGCCAGCGCATCGATGCTCTGGCGGCCCCAGAACCGAACCAACTCCAGGTCATTTCCGGCGATCTCGGCGAGGATGGCGAGTCCCATCCGCTCGAAGACGTCCATCGGATACCAGCGCGAGGCATCGATGCGCTGGTTCAGAAACTCGAAATCGTCAGGCAGCAGATGGCCCGCGAGCGGCGCGCCTTTGTTGGCCCGCAGCAGTCGAACGTACTCGAGGAACAGGATTCCTTTAACGTGTCTCACAGGTTCCGTCTTGTCCAGAGTGAGACGCAGCCGGCGGATAGACCGGTGGCAGAGTACGGGCACACGTTCTCTGGGAAAGCGATCACTCTGGAACCCGGAGAGACTGTAGACCGAATGTCGAAAGGCGTCAAACCGATCGGTCGGATCAGTCGGATCAGTCGGATTCGCCTTCGGAGCTCCGGCCGATGTCTGCTTGACATCCCCCGAGAGTGAGTGCAAGGTTCCCGAAAAACGAGGAGAGAGGAATCATGAGCCGACTGGTCGTTCGCAAGCCAGCCTTGAGCCACCGCATTCTTAGCCATCGTTTCGGCGGCGTCGCCCTGCTTGGAACAGCACTGGCGTTGCTGACCATATCGCCCATCATCGCCGACCCGCCGGCGCGCGTGGTGCGATTGAATCTGACGGACGGTGCAGTCTCGTTCCGCCCCGCCGGAATGGACCAGTGGACGGGCGCGACCATCAACCGGCCGCTGGTCAACGGAGACGAGATCTGGACCGAGGCGTCATCGCGCGCCGAGATGCACATCGGCGGTTCCGCGGCCGTGAGACTCGGCAGCGCCACGTCCTTTGCGATCGTGAATGAGACCGACTCCATGGCCCAGCTCCGCCTCGCGCAAGGCACGCTGAACGTTCGCGTCCGCGGCGTGGGCGATCGCGATGTCTGGGAGATCGACACGCCGAACGCCTCGGTGTCGCTGCTCAAACCGGGACGATATCGCGTCGAAGTAACCGCGGACGGCCTCACGACGATGGTCACCGCGCGCGGCGGCGAGGCAGAGGTCACGGCCGGCGCGTCGGCCTTTCCGGTTCATGCCGGCGAGAGGGGTGCCATCGCGGGGACCGCGGACCAGTCTCACGAGATCTCCGCGGCTCCTGCCTTCGACGACTTCGACCGCTGGTGCCGCGATCGCGATCAACGCGAAGATAAGCTCGCCGCCGGCGGACACGTGCCGCGCGGAGTCGTCGGCTACGAGGACCTCGATGCCAGCGGTACCTGGCGAAACGTCCCCGGCTACGGTTGGGCCTGGACACCGACCGTCGTGGTTGCAGGCTGGGCTCCGTATCACTACGGACACTGGGCATGGGTCGAGCCGTGGGGATGGACGTGGATCGATGACGCGCCGTGGGGATTCGCACCATTCCACTATGGCCGGTGGGCCTTCGCCGGCGGCGCGTGGCTGTGGGTTCCGGGAACGATCGTCCGTCCGGTCTATGCCCCGGCGCTTGTGGCATTCGCGGGCGGAGCGGGTTGGCGGGCCTCATTTGCGGTCGGCACCGTCGGCTGGTGGCCGCTCGCTCCCGGCGAAGTGTTCGTCCCGGCCTACGCCGTTGCGCCGGTGTACGTGCGCAACATCAACGCGTCGGTCGTCAACGTCACTCAGGTCAATGTCACGAATGTCAATGTGACGCAGGTGAAGTACGCAAACCAGACCGTCGCCGGAGCCGTGACCGCGGTTCCGCAGCAGTCGTTCGCCTCGGCGCAACCGGTCGCAACCTCGGCGGTCGCTCTATCAAACACGCAAGCCGCATCGGCCGCTCCGATCGGCACGACCGCGCCCGTAGCCCCAGCCGCCCAAAGCGTGCTCGGCCATTCATCGGCAACGTCCTCGTCGGTCGCACAACCACCACCGAGCGTCGCCTCGCGCTCGGTGGTATCCAAGACGCCGCCGCCACCGACACCGATCCCGTTCGCGGCGAAACAGCAGGCCCTCGCCGCAAACCCCGGCCGCCCTCTCGATCACGCCGCGGACCAGAGACTGCGCGGGACTGCTGCGACCACCGGCGTGGCCAGAGCGGCGACGAACCAAAACAAGCCAGGCAAAGCGCCGCCGAAGACGAAGACAGTGACGAAGTCGAATCCAAGGCCGAAACCGAAGGTTCCAAAACACCCGAAAGAGTAGGGGCGCACGGCTGTGCGCCCGCAACTCAGGTTTGAGTCAGGACAATGGACGGAGTCCGGCGATGCGGCGCCCGCACCCCCGCAAGAGACCCGCGACACTGAGATCCTCGTCGAGCTCCCGCCAATTGAACGACGACATCAAACGATTAGCGCGGCGTTTCCGGATACCGTGCTTCGCGCAGCCACGCGGCGACGACGAGTCCAACCAGGATCAAAAGCAGCGTACAAAGCCAGCTCCCCTCGGGACCGACAGTGCCACCGGTCAGCCACGCTGAGCCGGAGAATCTCGAATTGAACAGATGGCCCGGCACCACGACGCCGCTGTCAGGGACGCCGTAGAAGAATGTCTGGCCCCAATCCCAAGCCATGTGAAATCCGATCGGCATCCAGAGGTTTCCGCTCCTTTTCAGCAGTAGGCAGAAGAGCAAGCCTCCCAGGCCGGCATTCACCATGCCGGCCCACGTCTCGCCGGCATTGCTGTAGTGGCTGAAACCGAAATACGCGTTCCAGAGGATTGCGGCGGGCCAGAAGCCGATTCCGGATGAGAGCGTGAACTGAGCGTAGCCGCGATAAAAGAACTCCTCGGAAAAGGCGATGAGCACGAAGGCCACCGCATAGAGTGCACCCCACTTCCAGATCTCGGCGCCGTGAAGAGCGATCTCTCCGAAATCAAAGACTCCGGCTGCCCGCATGATGCCGAGGAGCGCTGTGAGCGCCACGAAGCCGATCAGGGCACCCTGCCAGAACTCACGGCGGAACATTCGCCGCCATGGAAGACCGTAGTCGGCGATCGTTCTCCGTTCGATTCTCGCCATGATCCAGCTCGCCAGGAGACAGATCAGGAACCGCGCGGCCTGATTGACGACGTATCGGCTGGCCTCGTCGAGGCCGTGCATCGTCCGGCGTTCGATCAGGTTTCTGGTCGCGAACAGCACGAAGAGAATCGCGCCGAAGATCAGCAGGCGCCATCCCGCTCGGAGTCCCGAGGAGCCGTAGAAAAAGCGCCGGGCGTTGTGCAGGCCGGGCGCGGAAACGGATTCGATGTCAGACATGAAGAGTCCGTACGAAGCGGGTCCATTGCCTGTTGCAAGGTGTTACACGATGACCCGGCTGGGTGTTCGGGATTCTTTGGTGCTGAGGGAAGTTTTCCGGCACGTAACGCCAACCGCCGGTTCACCGCGATCGACTCCTGAAGCGTTCGAGTATGCTGCGGCAATCCAATTTCGAAGGAGGATGTATGGTCACAGTAGGACTCTTGCTTCGCCTTGAAGCAAAACCCGGCAAGGAGCTGGAACTGGCGAGTTTCCTGGAAAGCGGCCTTTCCGTCGTACAGAGCGAGCCGGCAACAATTGCCTGGTTCGCGATACGCCTGGGGCCTTCGACCTTCGGGATCTTCGATGCTTTCCCGGATGAGTCCGGCCGCCGGGCTCACTTGACGGGGCGCCTTGCGGACGCCCTGATGGCAAAGGCTTCCGACCTTCTGGCGCAGGCGCCCCAGATCGAGAAGGTGGATGTACTCGCTGCCAAGCTTCCGGGGTAACCGGACTCACTTTACCGCCGGCACATTCTCCTCCCGCACGAGTCTGTTGAACGCCGGCAGATCCGTGTCCCAGATCGCCTTCAGCTTTGCGAGCTGGGCGTCGATCTGCGTCACGAGCTCATCGCGGACCGCGATCTGCTGGGCCGTTGGGGCGTTAAAGCCCGTGGCTGCGGAATCGCCGACGCCGGCGAGCTTGTCATTGAGGCGGATCGGGTAATTGAGGGGATCCTGCGAGCTGTGGTTCTTCGTCTGATATAGAGTCTCCTCGATCTCCGTCATCTTCTTATCGAGCGCATTTGCGGCTTCGACGACGGGATTCGCCTTCCGCGCTTCGTTCGGGCTCTTCTCCGGCTTCGCCTTGGCATCGCGGCCGTCCGGCGTTTCCTTTGACTCCGCGCGCTTCTTGATCTCCGTCAGCGACTTCCGCACCTCGCGAATTCTTGCAATCTGGCCGTTAACCTCGGAGAGCTTGTTGTAGACCGACAGGCCGAGCTCGAATTGAGCCTTGAGATCCGCCGCGGTCGCGGACGTACGCGGCTCCTGTTTGACATCAAAGGGCGCCGTGAACGTCTGATCGCCAACTGTGAGGCGCGCTTGATACGTGCCGGGAAGCACGCGCGGTCCGAAGGTACCGCCGGCCCAGAGAATCATCCCGGGAAAGCGCTTGGCGTCGGGATAGCGCAAATTCCAGACCACGCGATTGTGGCCGTTTTTGAGATCGGTCAGCTTGTCGGCATTGCGGCCGCTGCCGTGCCCTCCTTCCTCCTCGCTCTCAGCCGGCGCCTCGCCTGGCGACGGCTCCTCCGCAGAGCTCCCTTCAGACTTGACCGCCTCACGTTTCTCCGGCTGCAATCCTTGCGATTCCGGCTGCACCTCCGTGCCTTTGCCGGCGTCCGCAGCGTGCACTTCGCGCGGCTTCGCGGCCTCGGCCTGAATCTCGCCCTTCAATTCGCGGATCACCTTGCCATCCGCGCCAAGGAATGCGAGCGAAACCTTCGTACCCGGCTTCTGATCGCGTAATAGGAAGTCGACAATGACTCCATTGGCCTGATTCGTTCCTTCAGTTTGCGCGCCGGGACGGCCGCCGCCGCGACGCCCTCCGCCCTCCATGCGCCAGGTCATCGCCGGTGTGAAGAGATGGACGGCCTTCGATGCCGTCTCGGGCGCGAGCTGCCGCAGCGGCTCGATATCGTCGAGCATCCAGAATCCGCGGCCGTGGGTGGCAAGAATCAGCGCGTCCTCGTGGATGAGCATGTCGTGGATCGGCACGATCGGCAACTTCAATTGCAGCGATTGCCAATGCCCGCCATCATCGAAGGAAACAAACACTCCTCGTTCCGTGCCGGCGAACAGCAGACCGCGACGCTTGGCATCCGCGCGGATCACCCGCGTGAAGGTGTCGGCTGGAATTCCATCGGTGATCTTCGTCCAGGTCTTTCCATAATCGCCAGTCTTGTAGAGATACGGATGAAAATCATCCGACTTGTACATTGTGGCGGCGAAGTACGCCGCGCCCTTATCGGTCGGACTGGCATCGATCGAATTGATCATGATCCACTCCGGCATACCCTTCGGCGTTACGTCCGTCCAGTTCCGCCCGCCGTCGCGCGACACGTGCACGAGGCCGTCGTCGGAGCCGGCCCAAAACACGCCCGGCTCCACCGGCGACTCCGCGGCAGTGAAGATCGTGCCGTAGTACTCGACGCTCGTATTGTCCTTCGTGATCGGGCCGCCCGACGGCTGCATCTTTGTCTTGTCATTGCGCGTCAGATCGGGGCTGATCGTCCGCCAGCTCGCACCGGCGTTTGTAGTCTCGAGCAGGTATTGCGATGCGGCATAGAGCTTCTTCGGATCATTGGGGGAAAAGAAGATCGGGAAGTTCCACTGAAATCGATGCTTCAGCTCGGCATCGCCCGCGCCCATCGGATTGTCAGGCCAGGGATTGATGTCGCGATTCTCGCCGGTACGGTGATTGACGATCGTCAGCAGGCCGCCATAAGAGCCGCCATACACGATGTCCGGATTCGTCGGATCGGCCACGATATAGCCGCTCTCGCCGCCCGCGGTGACGTCCCAATCGCGTGCGCCAATGCTCGATCCGGTCGTGCGATGGCGAATGCGCACGGCGGTGTTGTCCTGCTGCGGCCCGAGGATGCGATACGGAAAGTCGTTGTCGACGGAGAGCCGGTAAAACTGTGCCGTCGGCTGATTGTCCTGGCGGGTCCACGTCGCGCCGCCGTCAGTCGTCACATTGGCGCCGCCGTCGTTGGCCTCGATCATGCGATTGGGATCGTTCGGCGCAATCCACAAGTCGTGATTGTCGCCGTGCGGTGTCGCGATCGCCGTCCACGTCTTCCCGCCGTCTCGCGTCTTATGGAAACGTACGTTGACGACATACGCCGCGTCTTCGTCCTTCGGATCGGCATAGATTCGCGTGTAATACCAGGCTCGCTGCCGGAGATTGGCGTCGCCGCTGGTCTTCTGCCAGGTCTCTCCGCCGTCGCGCGAGCGGTAGACGCCGCCTTCCTTCGCTTCCACCGCGGCCCAGACATTCTGTGGATTCGACGGCGAGACGCTGACGCCGATGATGCCGAGCGTCCCCTTCGGCATTCCCTTGTTGCGCGAGATCTCTTTCCACGTGTCGCCGCCGTCCGTCGATTTCCAGAGCGCGGATCCCTCGCCGCCGCTCTCGAAGAAGAACGGCCCTCGGCGGAAGCGCCAGGTCGAGGCATAAAGGATGCGCGGATTCGTCGGATCCATCGCCAGGTCGACGGCACCGGAATCGCGATTCACGAACAGGATGCGCTCCCACGTCCGCCCGGCGTCCTTCGATCGATAGACGCCGCGCACGTCATTCGGTCCGAAGGCATGTCCCATCGCCGCGACGTAGACGACGTCGGGATTCACCGGATGCACGCGAATGCGGGCGATGTGCTGCGAATCCGCGAGCCCGATGTGCGTCCAGCTCTTGCCCGCGTCGGTCGACTTCCACATCCCGCCGCCCGGCGAGACGTTGCCGCGGATCGTTTCCTCGCCGGTGCCGGCGTAGACAACGCTCGGATCCGAGGGAGCGGCGGCGATGGCGCCGATCGTGCCGCCGAAGAATCCATCCGAGACCGGCCGCCACGTCTGCCCGCCGTCGGTCGTCTTCCAGACCCCGCCGCCGGTGGAGCCGAAGTAGTAGACGTTGGGCTGACCTGCGATGCCCTCGACAGCGTCGGCACGCCCGCCGCGATACGGCCCGACCTCGCGCCATTGCATCTCCTTCAATAACGAGGCGTCGGGGATGCCCGCGGATTCCGCCGATGATCCTTTGACCGCCTTGACCGGAGCGGCACCGTTCGCGACAACTCCGACCAGCCCAAAAACAGCGAACAGAAGGGCAACCACCGGCGCAACACGATGCATAGCAATCTCCTTCGAGTGTTTATGTATCACGGGTTGGCGCCCAAACGTAGGGGCTGACCAGGCTGTGCGCCCGCAATTCGGGCGGGGCGGCCGGCCACTTTCGCGTCGAGGAGACAACGAGAGCTGCGGGCGCACAGCCGTGCGCCCCTACTTGGTAGCCTTCGTCACAGCCCGTTCAACTGACGTCGCATCTGATTCGCCCTCGGAAGTTCGGCGCGGTTTCCTCATGTTCCGTATTCGTGTCGAACCGCACAACAAGGGGGCTCGATGCGTTCCGCTGCTGTTCTCCTGGCACTCTCACTGATTCTTGCATCCTTTCCAGCGCACTCCGCGATCACCGGCAGCGTCTTCGACGAAGGCGGCAAGCCTGCGGCCGGGATTCACGTGGTCGCCTATCAACCCGAGGGCAACGACGACCTGATCGCGCGTCTCTGTTCGAAATCGCCGCGGCGGCCCGTGGTTGCGGAGGCCGTGACCGATGCGAACGGGACCTACATCATCGACGTGTCCGGAAACGGAGAGATCGATCTCAGTGTGGTCGAGGCGGGGACAATTCCGGTGTCGATCAGGCACGACCTCGCCGAGGCCTCGGCGGCGCCGCTCGCCCTTCACCGGGGAAACGTGATCGAGGGAACGGTGACCGACGGCAAGAAGCCCGTCGCGGACGCCCTTGTGGTCGCCCGCGGCTACAACGCTTCAGCAGAGACCATCACCGGCGCGGACGGGCACTACCGGCTTACCGAGCCCGCTCGATGGGCGCAGATGCTGATCGTGATGCACCCGTCGTTTGCGCCGGCGACACTTCCGCCGAGCCAATCGCGAATCGTCCTCGAGCCTGGGATTACTGCGACCGGGAGGGTCACCGGCCCCGACGGCAAAGGTGTCGCCGCGAAGATCACCGTGGGTCGTTGGCCTGCCGGCGAATCAGGCGAGAACGGGACATTCACGATCCAGCATCTCCCTCGGCGCTCGAAGATCATCGAGGCGTCGACCCCGCTGCTCACCGGCCAGACTGCGATCTCATCCTCGGGCTCCACGACCATCGCTTTGCGGCCCTCGGCCTCGGTGTCGGTGATCGTCCGGGATACGCAGAGCAAGCCTGTTCAAGGTCTCGTCGTCTGGCTGGCCGCGGACGATGCCATTCGCTCGGCAGCCACGGACATCCACGGCGCCGTCGAGTTTCGCGACCTCGCGCAGCGGAAGTATGAGATCAACGCGGCGGGAGATAGCGCGACGTTCACGATCGACGGGGCAGAGGTCGATCTTCGGAAGGTCAATGCGATCAAGCGCGAGATCACGGCGAAGCGCCAACCGGCGTTCTCCGGCATCGTGCATGACGACGAGGGCACGCCGGTCGCGAAGGCCACGATCTACATCTCGCCCGGCGATGATGCGTTCCCCGGATACCGAGCGGATCTCCGAGCGGCGGCGGCTCGATTTCCGGTCGCCGTGACCGGCGCGCAGGGCACGTTCAGGTTCCGCGCACCGAGCTTTGGCACCGACTCCTTCCGCATCGAGGCAGGCAAGCGTGGCCAGCCGATCGGACCGGCCGTCGCCGTCAAAGGAGGGGCAGAGGGACGAAGCGGAATCGCGCTCGTGATTCCGAAAGGCATCGAGGTCAGCGGACGCGTCACCTCGGACGGAAAGGCCGTTGAGAGTGTTCGCGTCTCGCTCGGCGCGGCACGGGATATCCCGATCTCTGCGGGTGACTCGATCTGGGCGACGACGGATACGGACGGGCAGTTCTCCGGTCGTCTCGCAGCCGGCGCGACCACGCTCGGATTTCAACGCGACAACTTCTTCTCCAAGGTCACGCAGATCGAGGTAAGCGAGAAGACTCCGCGGATCGAGATCGCGCTCGAGAGCGCGGTGACAATCACCGGGCGGGTCACGAACCATGATGGCTCGCCCGCCGCCGGGGTTATGGTAATGGCGCAGTCGGCCAGCCCTGCCGGCGAGCAGCCGTCGGTCAGCGACAGCGACGGGACGTTCTC
>DASQGS010000408.1:0-10592 GCA_035632455.1 Thermoanaerobaculia bacterium
CGTGCTCATTGGCATTCTTCGCGCCACTGATCGATCTGTTCCACCGCCTTCCGCGCCTCGTCGGCGGAGATGTGAGGCTTGACTTGGCGAATCATAGCGGCACGCCCGTCGACGGTAGGGTCGTTCGCCGATACCGTGAAGTAGAGCGCGGTTGCCAGCCGCTCGAGCTGTTTGACCCCTCGGCCAGCGAGATGCCGAACCGCGAATTCAATCGCTCTTCTATTGGCTGCGATCGTCTTCGAAACATGCGTCTCGAGATACGCCGTCTGTGCGGCTGGCTCAAAGGTCGCCCCGGATTCCGTCGGCCGGACAGCGATCATGTCGTCCGCCATCATCGAGGCCAGGTGCCTCTGCAGCTCGAAAGAGAACGGTCCGTAGATATACAACTGATAGTCGAAACCCAGCGGCACGCCGAGCAGCTCTTGCAGAAGGTACACTGACTTCTGCACCAACGTCTCGCCGCAGAAAGCGTTCCGGGCGCGATACTCCTTCACGAGAATAGCCACGATTGCTGAGCGCTGTAGGCCGTTCAAGTTCATAGATTCAGCTCCATCTGTTCCGAGAGTATCTGCTTCTTGTTCTCCGCCAGCCAAAACTCAGCGTCCTTCCGCTTGTCGGGATCGATCAGAACCACACCCACGGCGGCCGGTTTGAGGTCGGCGTAGATCGCTGATTCGGAGCGCGAGGTGCTGACCTCGCCGGAATCCAGGAGCACCGGGAACTCGATGTCCTGCCGCTTCGGCGGGATAATGCGATGACGCACAGCGTCTTCACCGAACCGCTTCTGCAAGGCTTCCGCAATCTTCTCGACTGCATCCGGCCGTCGCTGATCGAGCGCGTTCCGCTCGTAGACCTTGCGGAAGTGCTGCCTGCGGACGATCCGTCTGGCGGGCTCGTGTCCATCAGCGCTCCTATCGCCCGCCGCCGCCGTGATCGTGGCGAGCACTTCGCTGTCGGTCATCTTGAGGTAACCCTCGACATCGATCGGATAAGGCTTCAGCGATTGCTCCATGAAGTCACTGAGGTGAATGTCATACGCCAGCCTCACGTGGTGATAGTAGAGCTGAAGAAACATGAATTGGCGAGCGAGCTGCAGCGCTTCGGCCGCATGAATGCCGCCGTTCTCGATCCCGATCATCGGCCGATCGAGCCTCGGGTGGCGGAGGATGCGTAGCGTGTCAATCAGGCGGTAGTGATCGAAGCGGCCATACGCAACGCCGGCGTGATACGAGTCGCGAAGGAGATAGTCAATCCGGTCAGCACCGAAGGCATCGCCGGTCACGATCTCGGTCATCAGGAGGTCCCACTCATCGAAGTCCCTGGCCTTGCCGAACCACTTGCTCCATTTCTCCGGTCCGATGGCAATCCTCGCGACTTGGTCGGGATCCGGTCCTGCCATCATCCGCTTGAAAATCTCCTGCATCTCAGCGGAGCGAAGAATTTTCACAGTCATCCACTCATGGTGTTTCCCGTCGGGCAGCAGGCGCTCTTCGGCAGCGTGAGAGAAGGGAAGATGGCCAATGTCGTGAAAGAGCGCGGCGAGACGAACCACCTTGCGCCAGGCGCGAATTGTGTCGCGATCGGGAAAGATGTCTTGGACGTCAGGGTGGCGATTGGCGTCGCTTGTGATGATGTCGAAGATTCGACCCGCCAGCTCCATCACGCCGAGGGAGTGTTCGAAGCGGCGATGGGTCGCGCCGGGGTAGACGAGGTATGTCAGAGCGAGCTGGTGGATCGACCTCAGACGCTGAAAAGGGCGCGAGTTGATCGCTGCCACTTCATCGGCGCTGACCCGGACGAAGTTGTGAATCGGGTCCCGAATCTCGTGCTGAAGTTTGGTCACGACCGTTCGCCCAAATGGTAGCAGTTTGAAGCGCAGTCGCTGATTGTTCTACGAGGCGTAGAGATGACAGGAGTGCAAAGCCTACCGGCCTCACAAGAATCGGGATGGCATGGAATGCCCAGATCCACGCTGTCTACGGGATGTAGAGCACGAACGAGTCTGATCGCACTCGCCCTCGCAACACTGCCAATCCCCGCTCATCGGTAAATCTCAACCAGCGCGATGATCGTTCCGCTTACCGCCGCGCTCAGGCCCATGCACCACATCAGCATGTGGTCGCGGCGGAAGAAGCCCTGAAGCGAGAACGCGACCTGGATGATTCCGAATAGCACGAAGGTCCAGATGTTGATCCCCTTGGTCTCGTGGGTGCGGACGAGAGAGAAGAGCTGCGGCAGCATCGCGCCGACGTTCACGAAGCCGAAGAGCCAGATGATCTTGCCCCAATGGATCCTTGCGGCGAACGCCTCTCTTGTCATAAGCACCTTCGGGGAATTGAAAATTGAAAATTGAAAATTGAAAAATAGGCGCAAGAGAGCGCTCGTCCGGTTGAATGTCAGAGTTCTGGCATCACTAACATTGCGCACTACAGTCTCTCTGTGACCTCTGTGCCTATGTGGTGAAGGCCTTTATCGCGCGGAGACGCGGAGGTCGCGGGAGACAGAAGCATGGCGACCAATTTTCAATTTCTCAATTTTCAATTTTCACAACCCCTTCCGCCACCTTCGGAAACCGAGTCATCACCGCCGGGTCGTGGCCCGGCACGAGAAAGCGCGGATCCTTGACCAGCGAGGTCATCTTCTCCTGTGCCGCAAGATTGGACTTGGCGTCGAAGGTCTGCGCGATCGGCACGTGTTTTTCGACGTTTTCGTAAAGATAGACATTGTCCGATGCGAGGACGATCGTTCCAGGTTTCGCAATAACCGAGACGTACTGCGATGCCCACGTGTGGCGCCCGCCGGTGTAGACGCAGATACCCGGCAGGATCTCCTGATCGCCGTCGACGAGGTGCAGACGCCCCTCGGTATTGGCCCGCAACAAGGCCACGAGATCGTCGGGCTCGATCCCGCCGTGCTTCCCCTTCGGCTGCCATGCCTCGCCGGTGTAATAGACGTACTCATCCTTCTGGATCCAGACCTGGGCCTTGGGAAAGAGATCCGCGCCGTCGGCATGGTCCCAGTGGGCGTGCGTGATGATCAGGTCCGTGATCTCCTCCGGCTTCACGCCGGCGCGGGCGACGGCCTCGTCGGGGCGGACGAAATCGAGCACCTTCCAGCTCTTGAAAAACTGCGGGCGGTAGAAACCAGAATCGACGAGCACATTGCGCCCGCCGCCGCGGATCAGCCAGACCATCATGGCGATGTCGATCTTGCGCGCCGGATCCGCGCCCTGGATCAACCCGGCGACCGAGAACGCCGGCACCGTGCCGTAGCGAATGGCAAAGACCTCATACGGCGCATCCGGCGCAGCCGCCGGCTGTTGCGCCAGGGCCAGCGAGGCCAGGAACGGGATCGTCAACATGATGGCGAATCTCACCAGACGCATGAATCCTCCGCAGGTTTTCGTTCCGCACCATGGTGACCGATCGGATCGAAAACGGCAATGTTGCGCTACCGCTGCTCCAGCGGAAGGATCTCGGCGTCGGCGACGCGCAGGCGATGCGACATCGCGATCGCGAGTTGTTCGAACACTTGGGCGGCGAGCGTGACGTTCTTCGTGGCGATCCCGTCGAACACCGCTCTCGGCATGACGAACAGCTCCGTGCTGCTCGCGGCCTCGGCGTTGGCGGAGCGGGGGTCGAGATCGAGGAACGACATCTCGCCGAAGAAATCGGCGCGGCACATCGTCGCCAGGTGATGCTGCTTGCCTCCCGGCAGCGGCAGAAGGATGTGAACGCGTCCGCTGCGAACGAAGAAGATCTCGTTGCCGGCGTCGCCCACCGAAAACACTCGTTCCCCTTGCTGAACCGATCGCGTGCCGACCGCCGGCTCCAGCTCGCGAAGCGACTCCGCGTCGATGCCGGCGAACAGGGCGATCTCTTCGAGCGTCAACGGCGGCCGGTGCGCCGCCGGAACCCAACCAGCGGCCTCGAGGATTCGATCCTCCATCCACTCCAGCGCGCCGTCCTGCATCTCGAACACGGAGGCACTCCCCTTCGGCACCACGCCGAGCCTGCGGAGGTAGTCGTTGATGTCCGGCTGCGACGGGATCGTCGACGGCATGCCGCTGAACAGCAGTTGCCCGCCGCGCTCGTGAAGCCGCTCCTGCATCTGAATCAGGAGATGCGCGGCCGTGTAGTCCATCGACTCCACGCGCCGGAGGTCGAACAGGATGAAGCGGCGCTGGGCCAGGTCGTGCTCGAGGTCGACGAACAACTGGTCCGTGGTTCCGAAAAAGAGATCGCCGCGCAACTGTACGAACAACGCGTCGGCGCCGTGCGCGTGGAGCAGATCCCGCTCCTCCGAGGTGCGCACGCGCTTCGAGCGAATCTGGGTAAGGTCGGCCTTGCGCAGGATCACCGAGCCGCGCACTTGGTTGCGGATGAAGAGCAGGATCGCCAGGCTCACGCCGGTGAGGGAGGCCTGAATCAATCCGACCGTCTCGGCAACGATGATCACCGCGGCGATGACCATGAAATCAAGCCGCGCGCCCGGCAGGAAGAGAAGCCGGAACATCTTGAAATCGAACATCCGAAACGCGACCACGAGCAGGATTCCGGCCAGCGCCGCGGTCGGCAGCCAGGCCATCCAGCGTCCGAGGAGCAGGAACCCCGTCAGCACGAGCGAGCCTTCGATCACGCCGCTCCAGACCGTCCGGCCGCCGCTCGTGGCGTTCAGGAGCGACGGTCCCATCGCCGCCGATCCGGGCACGCCGCCGGCGAAGAACGAGGCCACGTTCGCGACGCCCTGGCCGATCAGCTCGCGGTTCGAGTCGTGGCGGCTGCGGGTCATGGCGTCGAGCACCACGCCGGTCTTGAGCGTATCGACCGAGAGGAGCACCGCCAGCGTGAGCGCCGGGCCGATGACGAGGAGCAGATCCGCCGGCTGCACGCGCATCAGCGACCCGCTGCGCAGCGAGATCGTGTGGCGCAGCGTGTCGAGCAGCGAGCCTGTCGTGCGGATCGGCCCGATCACAAGCGAGTTCCCTTCGAGATGCCGCATCGCTGGATGAAACGCGGCGAGCGCGAAATAGGCCGCAAGACCGGCGAGCAGACCGGTGATCGAGCCGGGAACGATCTTCACGTAGCGCATGGTCAAGCTCATCGTCGCGATGGTCACGATTCCGACGATGATTCCGGGCCATTGCCACTGCGGCAGGGCGATGACCGCCTCGCTCAGGTGCATCGATCCGGGCGTCCCGAGCAGCTTCGGGATCTGCGCCGCGAAGATGATGACCGCGACGCCGGAGAGGTAGCCGGTTACGACCTGATACGGAATGAACTTGATCACGCCGCCGAAGCGCAAGGCGCCGAGCGCGATCTGCAGAGCTCCGGCAGTGATCGCGGCCAACGACAGGAGCGCGAGGATGCGCACCGGCGACGGCGTACCGGCCTGCGACAACTCCGCGGCGAGGCCCGACATCACCGCGGCCGCAGGTGCGCAGGGTGCGGTGATGAATCCCGGATTCCGCCCGGCCAGAGGCGCGACGATGCCGAGCGCCGCGGCGCCGACGATGCCTGCAATCGCTCCGGCGCCAGCAAGTGACGGCGACACGGCGGTGAAGATCACCACGCCGAATGCGATCGCCGAGGGGAATGCGACCAGCATCGAGGCGATTCCGCCCCAGACGTCGCCGATCCCAAACGTGGGGCGCGCCGCGATCTCCGTCGCCGCCGGTTTCTTCGGTCCCGAATCGCCGTTCATTTGCATCGGATTATCGTGACTGATCGGTTGGGAAACGGCAACCGGGAAGGCGGAGATCAGTGGTCAGTGGTAGACAGTGGTTAGTGGTCAGTGGTCGGTGGTCAGTGGTCCCAGTGGTCCCAGTGGTCCCAGTAGTCAGGGTCAGTGGTCAGTGGTTGCTGCAGTGGTCAGTGGTCGGCACGTCGTCGCAACCTCGTAGATTCGGACCGATCAGACGGATCGGACCGAGCGGTCATGATCTCGAACGACATCCATCGCGGTTAGCACGGCTCACGATGACGGCAGTCCCGACGGCGTTCCCAGCTCGATCCCCCGCTCCTGGATCATCCTGGCGACGCGAGGATCGCAGAGCGCGTCGGTCTCGGCGGTCCAGTCGTATCGCCAGTCGTAGGCGGCGGCGAGTGCGGTGTCGCCGTCGCCGGGATGGCAGACCAGCTCGGTGACGCCATCGATGTCATCGAGCAACGCGATGAGGCGGTCCGCAGTGAGGTGTCCGGCGTCGAGCACGCCAACGGTCGCGTCGTTCGTCGTGATTGCTTGCGATCGCGCGCGCTTTCGGGCCGCGCGTCCGAGGCGACTGAGTGCGGCGATCGAAGCGGCGCGGAACGGCCCGCGCGCGAGCGTGGCCGGCTCGCTCACGGTGCGGACGTAGCCGATGCCGTATTCGCGGGCCAGCCTCAGCACGACATCGAAGACGCGCGGGAGGAGGTGGAGATGCTGGTGTCCGTTGAGATGCGACGGGCGGATTCCGGCGTTCAGGACGCGCTCGATCTGCGCCCGGAGCTCGCGCTCGACGTCGCCGATCCTCACGAGGCCGAGCGCATACCGCGGCAGAAGGCGCGTCCATTTCTTCGTCATGCGGCCATCCTCGGCGATCAGCGACGGGACATCCGAGGCGACGGGCCGCTCCTCGACCAACGCGAGATGCACGCCAACCTCGAGGTGCGGCTCGGCACGCAAGCGCTCGACGGCGTCGTCGAACGCCGCGCCGTTGGCGACAATGCTGCACGCGGTGACGATGCCGTCGCGATGGGCCCGGATCGCGCCGGCTGTCATGCCGGGATGCAAACCGACGTCGTCGGCGGTGACGATGAGGCGGGGCACGCCGGAATCGTATAACGGCGCCCTATGGACTGCGGCAGCTTGCTGCCGCTTTCGATGACCACATGCGCAGAGACTGCCCACTCGCGCCGACTCCGCGGGCCCCGCAGCAACCAAGTCCCTGCCACTGGCGCGGAAAACGGCGGCCCTGCCGCCGCACTCCATATAGAATTTGCGGATGGCGAAGGGAATCGCGTTCCGCAACCGTGGTCACGAGGTGTCGCGCCTCGAAGCGTTCAGCGATGTCATCTTCGGCTTCGCCGTCTCGCTGCTCGTCGTGTCACTGGAGGCGCCGAAGAGCTATGAACAGCTCATGGAGATGATGCACGGCCTTCTCCCGTTCGCCTTCTGCTTCTTTCTGTTCATCGACATGTGGCTCGAGCACCATCATTTCTTCCGGCGCTACGCACTGCACGACAACCTGACGATCTTCATCAACACCGTCCTGTTGTTCGTGATCCTCTTCTACGTCTATCCGCTGAAGTTCATGTTCACGCTGATGGCCGAGGGGCTGACCGGCGGGCGGACAAGCATCCCGGCGGGAAGCGGAGTCGTCCTTTTCACGATCTACGGGATCGGATTCACGTCCGTGTTCTGGCTCCTCGCCGCGCTGTACTGGCGCGCCTGGCAGCAACGAGATGAGCTGGCGCTCAATGAGGTGGAGCGCGTCGACACGCTGGAGCGCATCTTCGACAACCTCTGCACCGGCGTGTTTGGATTGATCTCCATCGCCATCGCCCGCACCACCGGGTCGGGCTGGGCGGGCCTCATCTATTTCTTCCTGGCCGTCCCGAAGACGCTTGTCCCGACGATCATGGGGCGCAAGCGCCGCAAGGCTGAGGCGCGGATGGCGGACGCGACGGCGGCGCCTGCGCTCGCCACTGAGGCCGCGGCGCAGGAGTCATGATCGCCGCCACAGCTTCCGCGTCCAGATGCTCCAGAAAACGCCCCAGACGAGGCAGATCGAGGCCGTGCCCGCCGTAGCGATGACCGGGCCGAGGCGATCGGAGGCCACGCCGGCGAGGAGACTCGAGACGCTCATGGTCAACGTAATCAAGCCGTAATCCGCGGCGAAGACGCGTCCGCGGATGCGGTCTCCGGTCTCGCGCTGAAGGCCGTAGCTGGAGATCTGCCACATTGCGCCGCCGCCGAGGTGAGCCAGCATGATCGCCATGGCGCCGATCGCCAGCGATCGCGACAGCCCCAATCCGATGTATCCGATGCCGAAGAGAATGGTGGTGAACGCGATGGCACGGTACTGCTCCTCGGCGGTCCGGAATGCGGCGCGAAGAACAAACGGACCGAGAAGCGCGCCGAGGCCGCGCGCGGCAAAAAGAAGTCCGATCCCGAATGCGCCGGCCTGGAAGACCTCTTTGCCGAAGACGCTGAGCATGGCGATGACACCGGCCCCGAGACCGTAGCCGCCCTTCGAAGTCAGCAGCGCGAGGACGCGCGGGTTCTGGCGCGCGTAGCGGATGGTCTCGCGGATCGACTCGACGAGCGGCGGATGCTCGTGATGCTGGTCGCGCTTCTCCGAGAACCGGGCTCGCATGCGCCAGAGAAGACCGGCCGAGAGGAGAAAGCTGAGCGAATCGACGACGAACGAGACGTCGCGGCCGAATCCCGCGGTCACGAGGCCGCCGATCGCCGCGCCGACGGCGAGCATCGTGCCCCACGTCGATCCCATCAACACGTTCGCAGGCGCGAGGTCTTCATCGTCGACGATGTTCGGCAGCGCCGCTTGCGCCGCGGGCTCGAAGTACGCGGAGCCGATCGAGATCAGAATCACACCGAGGTACGCGAACGGCAGCAGCGACGCCGTCCGCGCAAGGATCGGGAGCAGACAGGCGGCGGTGCGCAAGAGATCGACGACGATCATGAGCCGCCGCCGGTCGATGCGGTCGATGAGATGGCCGGCCATCGGCGTGAAGAGAAAGATCGGGAGCGACTGGCAGAGGAGCATGAGCGACGCCAGCGTGGCCGAGCCGGTGAGGTGAAGGACGAGATCAAGCAGGGCGACGGTCAGAAACCAATCGCCGCCGAGGCTGATCAAGGTGCCGGCGTAGAGCAGCCGAAAGTCGCGATTGTCGCGAAGCAGCGCGAGATATCCTCGAGGACCGCGAGCATCCATGGGGCGGGGAGTCTACGCGGGCGGGAGGACAGACCGCCAGCATGGATTGATTTATCATCGCGTGGCGATGAGCGGCGGACTTCGAGCGATGCACGAACGCGCAAGACACCTCATCGACACGCTCGGACTGATCCCGCATCCCGAGGGCGGGTGGTACCGCGAGCTCTTCCACTCGCGCATCCGGGTCGCACGCGGAGACGACCTGAGGCCGGGCCTCACGACGATCTACTTCCTGCTCGTCCGAGGAACACACAGCCGCTGGCATCGCGTGCGGTCGGATGAAGCCTGGCACTTCTACGAAGGCGATCCGATCGAGCTGTTGACCATCGAGCCGGCAGATGTCGCGGTTCGCGGCGCCCAGCTCGGCCCCGTGGCCGAATACTCCCAGCCGGTGCTGGTGGTTCACGCGGGTGCATGGCAGGCTGCCCGCCCCCTCGGTGAGTATGCGCTGGTTGGCTGCAGCGTCGGTCCAGGGTTCGACTTTGCGGATTTCGAGCTGCTGGCAGACTTGCCTGACGAGCTTGGGAGATTCTCGGGGCGCTTGGGCGAATTCCGACGGCTGGTGTGATTCAAGACCTCATCCTGCCGCTGTGTTGCCCTCTCCCTGCCCTCTCCCCGAACTGCGAACTGCGTTTCTCGGCGATACATTTGGGCGGGGAGAGGGAACTCAAATTCACGCTCCGCCAATCGTGGCATCCTGTGCGCCAGATCACACAAAGTCGTGAATCCTAGTCCTGCGTCCGCGGCTGCAGCGCCTTAGCCTTGGGCGCAGGAGGACTCGCATCATGGGAGTACTCATGACAGAGACTGAACAGTGGACCGACCGGGCCGTCAGTGCGGAAGAAGCCGTCGCTTTGATCAAGCCGGGAATGAACGTCTTCGTGCACGGAGCGGCGGCCACACCCACACCCATGCTGGACGCCATGGTCGCCCGCGGCAGCCTGAGCGGCGTCAAGCTTTTTCACTTTCACCTCGAGGGCCGCTGCGCCTTCGCCGATCCGGATTGCGCGAGCCGCTTCCGCTCGGATTCATTCTTCACCGGGCCGGCGCTGCGCAAGCCCATCGAGGAAGGGCGCGCCGATTTCACGCCGGTGTTCCTCTCGGACGTTCCGAGGCTCTTCTCGCAGGGACGCATCCGCCTGGACGCGGTGATACTTCAGCTTTCACCGCCGGACCGGCACGGTTACTGCACGCTCGGCACGTCCGTCGATGCGGCGCTGGCGGCCTCGCGCTCGGCCCGCGTCGTGATCGCAGAGATCAACGAGCAGATGCCGCGAACCCACGGAAATACGCTCGTTCCCTTCAGCCGGCTGGACGCGTTCATCCACACGAACCGGCCACTGCCCTCGCATCCGCCGGCCACGCCGACGGAGGCGGAATCGCACATCGGCAGCCACATCGCTCCGCTCGTGCCGGACGGCGCCACGCTGCAGATGGGGATCGGCGCGATCCCGGACGCCGTGCTGTCGCGATTGATGGACAAGCTGGACCTCGGCGTGCACACGGAGATGTTCTCCGACCGCGTGATCGACCTCGTGGATGCCGGCGTCATCACGAACCGGCGCAAGAAGGTCCATCCCGGCCGGATCACGACCAGCTTCGTCGTCGGATCGCAGCGCGCCTACGATTTCGTCAATGACAATCCGTTCGTCGAGTT
>DASQGS010000409.1:0-7460 GCA_035632455.1 Thermoanaerobaculia bacterium
GTGGTCAGTGGTCAGTGGTTTCATTGGTTCAGTCGATTCTGGCTCGATTGCGGATCAGCGCGGTAAACGCAGAACGCAGAGTTCAGAATTGAGAAAAGCAACTGCGGCGCCTAAGAGAGCAGACGGAATGAAGACGTTGAAATAGAGTTGAGAATTGAGAATAGAGTCAGCGGCGACGCCGAATGCCTTCTCAATTCTATTTCAACTTCCAGCTTCTCAATTCATCAGAAGCCACATGCGCTGCTGTAACACTTTCTCAATTCTGCATTCTGCGTTCTGCGTTCTGCATTCCCATGGCTAACCGGCAATCGCACTTGATAGAGGCCCACGTCGAACCAGCCCCTACCCTTCCAACACCCGAATCGGCAGGACAATCGCCTGCAATCCGTCGAATTGCAGGCGCCGCTGAATGGCATTCGGTGTTTCATTGTGCAGGATGCCGTGGTACCACTTTTCGTTTCGGAAGATGAGCCTGCCCATGAAGAAGATGGCCCTGGGGAATTCCTCGGCGAGCTCTTTGCAAATCTCGTGCGCGGTCTCGACGACCTCCGTTCCCAGCTCCATCCGGTAGTCGGCGTTCATGCCCTGGCTGCGTGCCCAGGCCACGTACTTTTCCAGGTTCTGCCGCGTCTGCGACTCCAGCCGGTCGATCTCGTCCGTGCCCTTGAATGCTCCGGAATCGACAACGGCCGCTGTGCCGAAGATAAAGTTCTTGAAGGTGCGTGGAAAGACGCGATGGATCGACAGCACCTGGTGAATGCCGAAACCGGAGAAATCTTTCACCATGATCACGGCCGTCGTTGCGTCTCGGTCCATTGGCGCTGCGCTCGCAGTGGTCACGGCGGGCGGGAGGTCGCCGAGGATCTCGTCGAGGCTTTTGAGGCCGCGCTCAACGCTCGCGTAATGGCGGCGGATCGAGAACGCGAGGGCGACGGCCAAGCCTGTGATCACGAGCGTAAGCCAGCCGCCTTGCGCAAATTTCTCGAAGACGGTCACAGTAAGAATCGCCAGACAGAGCACGAGCCCGACGGCGTGGATGGCGAACTGCCGCCTCCAATGCTGCTCGCTCTTACGCAGCTCCAGCGTGTGCCGGGCCATGCCGAGGAGGCTGAGCGAGAACGTGATGAACACATTGATGGCGTACATGACCACGAGCATCGAGATATCGCCGCGCGTGTAAAGCAATACCGCCGTTGCCGCCGCACCCATGAGGTAGATGCCATTGTGGGTCACAAGCCGCTCGGAGAGCTGCCCGAAGCGGTGCGGCATCCAGGAATCGACGGCCATATTGCCGAGAATCCGAGGGCCGTCGAGGAATCCGGTTTGAGCCGCGACAAAGAGAAGAGCCGCTTCGCAGACAAGAGTCAGAATGACGATGGCGCTGCCTATGGAGATCCCGCCTATGCTCCACCGGCCGAAGAGATTCAGCAATAGAACGGCGTTCATGGTCTTGCCCGGCAGCGGATGCGATGCTGTAAGCAAGTAGCCGAACATAATGCCGCCGGCGGTAAACGAGAGCGAAAGGGCCATCAGGAACATGGTTGTGCGCGCCGTGCGCACGCGCGGCTCGCGGAGCATCGTCACGCCGTTCGATACCGCCTCGATTCCGGTGTATGTGCCACCGCCCATCGAATAGGCGCGCAACAGAATGAGAAGCACCGGAATCCATCCGATAGTCGACACAGAGTGATGCAGATCCTGGCGGGCGTCGTGAAAGACGCCCGGAAGCTCTCCGGCATGGCTGGCGATCGAATAGACAATTGCGAAGACGTGGGTAACGACAAAGGCTACGAAAATCGGGGCAAGAAACGTGACCGACTCGCGCACGCCGCGGAGGTTCAGGATCACCAGAAAGATCAGGACCACGAGCTCGGCGGTGATCTTGTAGGGCGCCCAGGCCAGCGGCAGGAAGGACCAGAGCTGATCGCATCCCGAGGCCACCGAGGTCGTGATGGTCATGACGTAATCGACGAGAAGAGCACAGCCGGAGACGACGCCGACTCTCGGCCCGAGGAGCTTGGTGGCAACGAGATATCCGCCCCCGCCGCCGGGAAAATGCTGGATGAGGTTCGAATAGGCGACGGAGATGACCAGGATCGTGACCGTGGTCATCAGGACCAGGAACAGCGCGAGATGGGTATGGCCGCCGAGCGCGCGATAGGCTTCGTCGGGACCGTAGGACGACGAGGAAAGGCCATCGGCACCGAGGCCGATCCAGGCCAGAAAGGCGATCAGCGAGGCGTGGTGAAAGACCTGCCGGTCGGTCACGTCTCGCGGTTTCCCGATGATAATCCGGCGCAGGCGCCTCAGGTCGTTCATCGTCGCGGGCATTCTATGGAGTGCGGCGGCCTTGCTGCGCTTTCGATGACCACGTGCGCAGCGAGAGCCTACTCGCGCGCCGCCATAAACCGTGCAACCAGTCCGGTACCTGCCCTTCGCGCGAAAAGCGGCAGATCGAGCCGCCGCACTCCATAAGTTACGGCACGGCGATCAAATCGATCTCCACCTGGGCGCCGCGGGGAAGCTGGGCAACGCCGACGGTCGATCGGGCGGGCTTGTGATCGCCGAAGTACTCGGCGTAGATGGTGTTGAGCACCTGGAAATTGGCGAGGTCGGTGAGATACACCGTCGCCTTGGCCACGCGATGGAACCCGACGCCGGCCGCGTGGAGCACGGCCTTCAGGTTCTCGAACACGCGGCGGGCCTGGGTGGCGAAGTCGCCCTCGACGAGGTTGCCGCTCGCCGGATCGAGCGGAATCTGGCCCGAAAGGTAGATCACGCCGCCGACCTTCACGGCCTGGGAGTAGGGTCCGATCGCGTGCGGGGCGTCGTTCGTGGAAATGTAGTGCATGGCTCCTCTTCCTCTCGTCGTCTCATTTTCGCGGGCTGTCGGGGGATCGCCGGCCGGCGCCGGCATATTCGATCCCGCGAAGTCACACGAACCGGCGCGGGAGTATAACCCTCCGGTTGCTATAATCATCGGTTGAATCGACACGACAGGCCGGCACTGAGCCTGCATTTCGCCGTTTCGCTCGGAGATCCGGATCGCGCATGAATACTTATCTGGGCAACCCTTCGCTCTCGACCGCAGTCAAGGATCGCGTCAGTTCCACGTTCTCGCAGGCGGTCGAGCTCTACAAGCAAGGACGCGTCGACGAAGTCATCGCCGGATGCGGCCTGATCCTGCAGATGGATCCGATGTTCGATCCCGCCAAGAAGCTGTTGCAGAAAGCGCGCAACCCGGCCCTGCCGATCGACATCGAATCGCTGGTCCCTTCCACAACGGCCGGCGAGGCCCTGAAGGCCGCGCGAGAGGCGATGGGCGCGCGCGACTTCCATCGCGTCATCAACCTCACGACCGAGATCCTCACGAACGATCTGATGAACGACGAGGCCCGCATCCTCGGCGATCAGGCTCGTGAGAAAGTCGAGGCCGCGCCGTTCATCGAACAGTTCGCCCGAAAGATCGAGCAGGAGCTGGCTCAGGGAAATCTCCCCGCAGCGAAGAACACGCTCGAGAAGGCTCGCGGGCTCGACAGCGATCACCCTTCTCTCGAACGGCTGCAACAATTGATCGCTCGCGGGCCGGCCACGCCTCGCCCCGCCACTCCGCCGCCGGCAACGCCGCCGGCCGCATCTCCGTCGTTCGTCGTCGATCAGAAACCAGCCTCCCGTTCGGCCGCTCAAGCCGCCGACTTCGGATTCACGTTCGAGGAAGAGAAAGCTCCTGCAGCTCCTGCGGCTCCCGCCCCGCCGCCCGCGGGAGGCTCCGGATTCTCGTTCGATGCACCGACGAAGCCGGCCCGTCCGGAGCCGGCATCGAGTCCCTTCAGCGCGTTCAACTTCGAAGCGCCGGGCGCGCCCGCGGCCAAACCTGCCTCACCGCTCGCGACAACGGGCGGGTTCTCTTTCGACGGGCCCCCAGCGGCCGCGGACGCGCACCCGGCCTCGCCCGGAAGCTTTCACTTCGACACTCCAGGCGCGGTGAAGGAAGCGGGAAGCGCCGAGTTCGATTTCTCCGGCGCGTCGATCGACACGAGCGCGGACGACAAAGAGAAGATCCAGCAATACCTCGCCGAGGGCGACACGGCGCTGTCGATGGGCGACTATCATCAGGCCATCGAAGTCTGGTCGCGCATCTTCCTCATCGACGTCACGAACGAGCAGGCCTCGGAGCGGATCGAGCGGGCGAAGGTGAAGCGGCGTGAGATCGACGACCAGACCGAGGATCTCCTTACCGAAGGCACGGCCGCATTCGAGAAGAACGACTTCGAGACCGCGCGCTCAAAGTTCTCCGAGGTACTGCGAATCGATCCGCACAACCCCCTGGCGAACGATTACTTCGAGCGCCTCCCGGCGGCTCCGAAATCACCCGCCGCGCCCAAGGTCGCGGACGAGCCATTCGCCGCGAAGCCGGCGGGAAAAGGATTCGACAGCAGCCTCTTCATGGATGACGAGCTATCGTCCGGCGCGCTGACGCCGCCAGACGCGCTCAAACCGCCATCGCCCGGGCTCGGCGCGAAGAAGGCGGCCCCGACGGCGAAGAAGCCTGTGAGCGCACCGGCGAAGAGCCTGCTGGTCGGGCTCCTCTCGGTCATCGGCGGCGCCATCGTGGTCGTGGCGCTCGGCTGGTACGGATGGACGAAATTCAACAGCCAGCCCGCAGTCGACCCAGCCATGAGTCAGCGGACGATCACGAACGCCTCGAATCTTGCGAAGCGCGGCCAATACGACAAAGCCATCGCTCTCCTGCGCGATGTGCGTGCCGGTGATCCGCAGCATGACAAGGCTCTCGAGCTCATCGCCGAGCTGCAGCGCAAGAAGACGCAGGCCTCGGAGACCGTGAACGGGCGCCCGGCCTCTGTCGTTTTCGACGAGAGCATTGCCAGCGGCACAACCCTGCTCCAGCAGCACGACTACGACGGCGCGAAGAACGCGTTCGAGCAGGCGCAGCGCATCCACCCGCTGCCACCCGACGCGAAGGCCAGTTACGACGCCGCGATGCTGCAGGTGCTGAAGCTCGACGGCGCCAAGGCGCTGTTCAAGGAGCGGAAGTTCCGGGAGGCGATCAACAGCCTCCAGCCGCTCCTTCAGGCTGAGCCGGACAACAAGAGCATCCAGCGGCTTATCACGGACGCGCACTTCAACCTCGGCGCGATCGCGCTTCAGGCGGAGCGGCTTCCCGATGCCACCCGCGAGTTCGACGAGGTGCTGCGCGTCCATTCCGATGATGAGATCGCACGCCGCAGCAAGGAGCTCTCGACTCGCTATCAGGGACAGCCGAAGGATCTGCTCTATAAGATCTACGTAAAATATCTGCCGATGCGGCAGGCTTTGTAGTTTCTCGGGGTTGGGAGGGTGTGATGCCACGGTTCGACGAGATCGAGTTGCATGCGGTGCCGCTGGGCGGCGTGCCCGGCGATGCGCTGCGGAGTGAGGCGGGCGAGGATGCTCCCGATGTCGAAACGACCGCGACCCTTCCCGCCTCCCGGTTCAAGCGGCTCCTGGCACTTCTGACCGACCTCTCGCTCTTCCTGGCTCTGGCCCTGGCGCTCTCGCCGCTGCTCCCCGATCGCCACGACCTGATCACAGCCTGGCGCGACGACTGGCCCGCCATCCTCGGTTTGTCCGGCTTTCTTCTGGTCTTCTCGTATTACTACTTCGTCGGAAGCTGGCTCTTGTGGGGAAAGACGGTCGGAGGAGCGATTTTCGACGTCAGGATCATCTCCACCAGCGCGTCCACGATGGCGTTCGCTGCCGCGACCCGGCGTTGGGCGGCCGTGCTGCTCTCGCTCCTGACCTGCGGCATCGGATTCTTCCTCGCCGCGCTCCCGTCGCGCCGGTCGCTCGCGGATCGCCTGTCGGGCACGCGGTGCGTCGCGGGATAGGTCGCGTGTGCAAGCTCGGAAGATCAAGATCTCTGGGCGCGCGATCACATCCTGCGCGTAACCTTCTGACTGATCTGATCGCGGGCGATGGCCGCTCTTCCGCCGATCGCGCTCCGGATCCACGAGCGGCCCGTCGTCGCCGAGATGAAATCGCGGGCTCGCTTCATGTCGAGAAACGTGCCGGTCAGCTCGCGCGGGTCGTTGAAGTTGCTGAAGAACGCGTCGGCAATCTTCTGTTGTCCGCTCTGATTGTCCGCGCGGCCGTCGCTTCCGTACTGCGCGATGAGGATCTCTTTCGCCGGCGGCGTGATCGGCTCGAGCAACAGATTGCTGAACGTACAGGCCTGCCGGCCGTGCTCCGCGTAGAACGCATCGAACGTCTCGGTCATCCAGCGCTCGTCGAACGCGCGATCCTCCCGGGCAACGATGCTGGCGACGAGATGGCGGGCCTGCTTGACGCCGCTGTTCGCGCCCTGCGCGGCGATCGGGTCGTAGGAGATCGCGGTGTCGCCGAGTGGCGTGACCAGCCGGCCGGACGGAAGGCGGCCCACCGGCTTCCGCACCGTCGGCGTGACCCGGCCGATGAGCCAGCCGAGCGGATCGGCGAGCTCCATGTCGCGCACCCACTCCCGGTTCCACGGAAACAGCTCGGCGATCACTTCCTTGCCGATGGCCACAGCGTCCTCGCCGCTCTTCACTCCGGCGAACCGATCCATGCGCGACCCCGGCTTGGGCTCGAAGAGGATGTTCCAGGACGGACCGCGATCCTTGTGAAAGTAAGGGACGAAAAAGACCTCGCCGTCTGTGCCGAGGAGCTCGAACTTCACAGGGAGAAACGGAACGCCGTCGACGCCCATGCGACCGCCGGTGGTGATGATCATGGCGAGATTGCGCTGGGGTGCGCTGTACACGCAGCGCGCCGGATCGGGCTCGAACAGCCGGCTGAGATCGGCGCGCCCGGCGGCGACGATCGTCAGCTCGTGCTCGGCGCTGATGGCATCGAGCCGCTCAACCGACACCGGCTCGATGATCAGGCGCCCGCCGCCGGCCTCGAAGTCGCGCATCCAGCGATGGCATTGCAGCCGCAGATCGCCGGCCTGGAACGGCCGCTTCATCCGCCCGCATAGCCGCACCAGCGGATTGAGGGGCTTCGGGCAGAACGTGAGGAACACGCCCTCGCCGCGCGGCGCGACATCGTCCCAATGGTTGAGTCCGAGCTCGCGCTCGTACGCCAGCGCGAGCTCGAAGCGGGCCGCGGTCCCCGTCGGCCGGCTCTCATGAAGCCATTGCTCCGCCGTGCGGTCGGAGTAGAGCGTGACCTCGTAGCCCTCGCGGCGCAAACCGTGCGCCGCGACAAGCCCGGCAATACCCGAGCCGATGATGGCAATGCGTCTCAATTTACGTACCTCTTTCCCTCGGGATCATCATAGAAAGCGATGCCATTCCTCGGTGTGAACCCTTCGTGACACAAGAAAGAGCACCTATTCGGACACTGCGCTTTCCGTCGCCGTTGCCGTTGGCGTCGCCGTCGCCGTCGCCGGACTTTGACTTCCGTTGCTTGTGGAGTGAGAG
>DASQGS010000410.1:0-5919 GCA_035632455.1 Thermoanaerobaculia bacterium
CCGCGCGACTTGCCGGCAGGATGCCGGCGCTCCTTGCCTTATCGCGAGTCGCGCATGAGCGGGATCGTCCCGGTCGGGATGGTCGTGACTGGCGGTTCTTCGGGGCGCGAGAGCAACTGGAATGCGGTTGGGTCGTAGCGCAAAGGGAGGAGGCGTCCTTTGTGGACCGAGGCCGTGGGAGGGAGGGAAACGCGAAGGGTGAGGTTGCCGCTGAGGAGGCCGCGGATGTGCCAGCGTCCGCCGTGGAAGCTCGCTTCTTCGATTCCGAGGATGAGGTCCGATTCCTCGCCGGGCGCGGCGATAGCGAAGTCTTCAGGGCGTGCGAGAGCGACGCCACTACCTTCGAACGGCGGCTGGCCGAGGTTCCATGCGCCGATCGGAGATTCGACTTGCCCGGCGCGGACGGTGACCGGAACGACGTTGATCTCTCCGGTGGCGCGGGCGGCGGCCTCGCTGGCCGGATGGCGATAGATCTCCGAGGGCGCGCCTTCCTGAATGATGCGGCCGCGGTCCAGGACGATCAGGCGATCGGCGAAACCCGTTTCCAGCGACGCGGCGGGGGCGCTGATCACAGTCGTGCCGAGGACGCGAAGCGTGCGATGAAGTTCATCGGCAGCCTCAGGAAGCTCGGCGGCGCCGAGATGCTCGAGAAGCCGGTCGGCGATGAGGATGGCCGGCTTGAGGAGCTCGATTCGGGCGAGATGGACGAACGTTCGCTCGGATCCGGAGAGCGACCCGAGGCGCCGTTCCAGGAGCGTGCCCACCCTCCACTTCGTCACCGCCATCTCGTACTCGTGATGGCGATCCTCGCGATCGATCGACCGCTGGCGCACGGCGGCGACGAGGGCGTGCTGCACGGACCAGCGATCGGGGACATCGGGCGTGGCGGTCACATAAAGGACCGGCCGCCGGGCCGCGCGGTCGCCAGTGACATCTCGCGCGCCGATGCGAATCGTGCCGCCGTCGGGACGCAGCGCGCCGGCGAGGAGCGCGAGGAGCGTCGTCGCGCCGCAGCCGGAGGCGCCGGCGACGGCGGTGTAGGTGCTCTTCGCGACGAGGACCGAGACGTCGTCGAACGCGGCCGCAGGCGAACGCTTGTCGTGGCGATAGGTGAGATGGTCGGCGGCGAGATCGAGCACGAGAAGATTGTGGCCGAAGTCTGTGTGATCGGCCAGCCGGACGTTCTACAGGGCGATGAGCTCTAAGCTTCCAGTGACAGAGGCCGCTCGTGTCATCCTGAGGCGGCGGCACCCCGGAGGGGTAGAGCGCGCCGAAGGATCTCCTTGCGAGGGCGGCGATCCTGCCAAGGAGATCCTTCGCCGTCTGCGCGGCTCAGGATGACACCGGCCCGGCCACCTACCGCTGGTTGCGCATCGGGTTGCGCTGTGGATTGCGCTGCTGCGGCTTGATCTCGTCGTCGAGCACGTTGCGCATCCGATTCCACTGGGTTTCGGTGAGCACGGCGCGCATGTCGACCAGCATCATGAGCTCGCGCTCAAACAGGCGGGCCCGGGCCTCGCTGAGGCGGGACGCGATTTTCTGGATGTTCTGGCGGTTGAGCTGCGGCTGATCGAGCTCGCCGCGGAGGGCGATGCTCTGCTTCTGCACCTCCGAGCGCCGGTCGATGAGGTCGTTGGCCGAGATCCGGAAGATGCCGTCGAGCCTGATCTGCTGCTCCTCGGAGAGGTTGAGCATCTGCACGATGGCAGGGCGCCGCCACCACTTGCCCGGAGGCAGTTCTGCGGCCGGGAGGGTCGCTGCCGCGAGAATCACAGTCGCGATGGCGAGGAGGCAGATCCTTCTCATAGCGTGTTGTCCTCTTGCCTGCTCTGCGATTCGGCCGTCCACGATTCCCACTGCACGATCTGGTGATAGTTCTGGAGCTCGTCCGATTGCCAGGCATCGTGCACCGCTACGTCGTCGCTCTTCGCCAAGTGGGCCGAGGAGGGCGCTGCCGCGGCCTTGACCACGACGGCCGGCGCCTGCAGCTCGGGCTCGATGGTCTTGAATACCGTCACCCCGCCGAGGAGAAATGCGATTACCGCGGCGGCAGCGATGCGGCTGACGCGAGCCATGATCACGGAGTGGCGCTGGGCGGCCTCGATGCGGCGAGTAACGCGGATTCGCTGGCGCGACCAGAACGTCTCGGGCTTCTCGCTGGTGCGGCAGGTGGCGGCCTCGCGGAGCTTCCGCTCCAGGCGCTCGTAGCGGGCGGCGCATTCGCTGCACGAGGCGAGGTGCATCATGACCGGCATCGACTCGCCCGGCTGCATGTAGTAGGTCTCGAGCAGATCGGCTTCGCTATAGTGCAGCTTCGTAGTCATCATCGTCGTTCCCCTGCGGCCCGCGGCTGTTCCAGTGCGCGAGCTCTTTACGAATCTTGTGGACGGCGCGGAAGAGGTGAGCCCGAACCGTGCCGGCGCGCAGTCCGAGAAGTCCGGCGATCTCTTCGAGGGCCAGGTTCTCGTAGTGTCGCAACCGGAAGATCACCTTCTGCTGCGTCGATAGCTTGTCGACCGCCCGTTCGATGGCCACGCGGAGCTGGCCGGCCATGATCTGGCGTTCGGCGTCGGGCCGTTCGTCGACCGGCTCGAACACGTACATGCGCTCGTCGTCCTCATCGTCGCGCGACGTGAAAAGACTGACGAACTTGCGGCGCCTGAGGGCGTCGCGCGAGCGGTTGATGGCGATGCGGGTGAGCCAAGTCTCGAGCTCGCTGCGGCCCTGGAACTTCGCCAGGTGGGTGTAGGCCTGCACGAACGTGTCCTGGGCGATCACGTCGGCCTCCATCTCATCGCGGACGATGGCGAAGGCCACGCGAAAGATCTTTCGCTGGAACCGATCGACGATGATTCCATACGCCGCGCCATCGCCCTCCAGGGTGCGGGCGATCAGGTCGCGATCGGAAGGTGGCTCGTGGGTATCGGTCAGCAAGCGAAAACGGGCAACATTGTTCACGCGAATAGGACGGGTCCTCGGCGGAAACGTTTACCGGGATTATGCGCCAGAAAGCCGTCGATTGAGAGAGTTACGTGGAATCTGGGCGTTCATCGACAATAACTTATCGGCGGGGGACCGATGAGACCGATGAGACGGATGGGACCGATGGGACGGATCGGACCGATGGGACGGATGGGACCGATTGGTCATGGCCTTTGCACGAGATCCTCAGCCTGACGGCTTCGCGCGAGAAGCCGCGGGGGGCGGCTTGCGAAGAAGACGCCGGCGAAGATGAGGGCGGCGGCGATGACGACGACGGTGCGGATGCGCTCTCCGAGGAACGCCGAGGCGAGGATTGCGGCGAGGAACGGCTGGACGTAGGTGTACGAGGCGACCAGCGAGCTGTCGGCGCGGGCGAGAGCCCAGGCACTCAGGAGATAAGCGGCGACGGTCGGGCCGAGGATCACGATCACGAGGGCGATCCACGAGCGTGTTGGGATCGCCGACCAGTGCTCGTGCACGAGAGGCCAGGCAGCGATCGGCAGCATCAGGACGGATGCGATGGCGAAGATCCGGCCGATGGCGTGGCGCGGCGAGAGCCGGGTTAGCAGCGGTTTCGCTAGAACGAGATAGAGGGCATAGGCGAGGGAGTTGCCGAGGAGCAGCAGGTCGCCGAGAAAGGACTTCGTGCTTCCGGCGAGCCCTTCGCCGCCCACGACCAGCAGCGCGCCGGCCGCCGCGAGGGCGATGCCTCCGGCCTTGGTCGCGGTGGCTCGCTCCCGGCCGAGGACGATAGCCGCGCCAAGGGCGAAGACAGGGAGCGTGGTCATCAGGATCGCGCTCACATGCGCGCTCGTGAGCGCGAGGCCCGCGAGGAAGAGGCACTGATTGAGGACGATGCCGAGCATGGAGTAGCCCGCGAGCCGCCACGAGTCGGCGCGGCTCAACGGCTCCGAGGCCCGTGCCGGGAACACGAGGTTCAGCACGATCGCCGAGCCGGCCACGCGGAGGTACGCGAATGTGAGCGGCGTGAAGGTGCCGAGCGCGATCTTGGAGATGATGAAATTGAGGGAGAACAACGTCGCCACGAGGAGCAGCGCGGCGTGGACGCGGAGAGGGGTGTGATGGGCGTGTGTCATCCTGAGGCGGCGGAACCCCGGAGGGGTGAAGCGCGCCGAAGGATCTCCTTGCGAGGACCACGATCGTGTCGAGGAGATCCTTCGCCGCGCTCCACCCCTTCGGGGTTTCGCCGGCTCAGGATGACACATGGATACGGTCCGCGCGAGGTTCTCACTCCTCCACCCACACAACGTGATACCGCACCGGCGGTGGCACGAGCGAGGTCTTCAGTCCGCGGACTTCCGGTTTGTGGATCACGAAGAAGCGCTCGTGGAAGAGGCAGGCGATGGGGGCTTCGCGGATGACCATCTCGTCGAGCTTCCGGTAGATCGCGGCGCGCTCTTCGAGGTCATTCGAGCGCCGGGCTGCGGTGATCTGCCCGTCGAGCTCAGGGCTGTTGTAGTAGATGCCGGCGGTGGCGGTGGAGTCTGAGTGGAAGAAGACGTAGAAGAAATTGTCCGAGTCGGGGAAATCGGCGTACCAGTTGCCGCAGAAGAGGAGGCCGTGGCCGCGGCGGGCGAGTGGCGCGCGCGCTTCGATGGCGCCGTAGCGGTTGACGTCGACGCGAATGCCGATCGCCGCGAGATCCTCGACGATGCACGGGACGAGGCCGGAGTTGTTGAACTCGTCGCTGTCCCAGGTTCGGTACTCGATGGTGAAGCCCGCGCCGAGGCCGGCTTGGCGGAGCAGCGTTCTCGCGCGGTCGGGGTCGTACTCGAATCCGCGAAGGTTGGGATCGTATCCGAGCAGGCCGGGCGGTAGCAGCGACGGGGCGACCATGCCCAGGCCTGCGTACACCTGCTCGTTGATCCTTCGCCGGTCGATGGCGTAGTTGATCGCCTGGCGCACCTCGGCTCGATTGAACGGCTCCGATGTGCAGTCCCAGGCGAGGTACGACGTGTGGAGCTGAATCGTGTTCGACATGTATGGCGCGTAACGCGAGTCTTTGCGCAGCTCGGCGGCGATGTTCAGCGGCAGGCTGTGCGCGATGTCGAGCTCGCCGTCGAGGAAGGCCTGGGCCACGTCCCGCGAGCTGTGGAGATCGAGCCGGAATACGAGCTCGTCGACGTACGGCTCGCCCTGAACCCAGTAGTCCGCGTTCTTCTGCAGCCGAACCACCCTTCCGTCCTCCGCCTCCACGATGCGGAACGGTCCCGCGCCCGACGCATGCAAGCGGAAGTGTTCGCGATCGTGAGTCTCCTCGACAGGCACGATCGATACCTGATGCATTGTCAGGAGCGAGAGGAAGAAAGCCAGCGGTTCCTCCAGCATGATGTCGATCGTGTGGCTGTCGCGGACGATGAGGCCCGCGGCGATCTTCGCCTTGCCGCTCAGCACGTCGCTGGCGCCGCGCACGGACCTGAGAATCCAGCTCCCCGACGATTTGAGATCGGGTGACAGCACGCGGAGGAAACTGTCGCGAACCGCGGCTGCTTCGATCGGCCGGCCGTTATGGAAGTGCGCGCCGCGGCGGAGATGGAACCGGTAGCCCATGCCCTGATCGAGGACCTCCCAGCGCTCGGCCAATCCGGGCACCATCTCCGCCCCTTCGCCGTAGCGCACGAGTGTGGCGTGTACCGCCTTCGCGATGAAGCCGAGGGCGTTCGCGGAGATGTCGACGGGATCGAATGTCAGGCGCTGCCAGAGAACGGTCGAGGTCGTGATGCGGCCGCCCTGGTTTGGAGTCGGGAGGTGGAAGCGCGAGAGCTCTTGATTGAGCAGGGCCGACTCGTGGGACAGCGTGTTGGCCATCTGATTGAGATCGGTGACGCTGAAGTTTCCCTCGCGCGAAGCCTGCTGGATGATGCCCATGGCTTTGACGATCGACGCGCTCTCCGAGGCCAGGACCGACGTGGCCTC
>DASQGS010000411.1:0-20948 GCA_035632455.1 Thermoanaerobaculia bacterium
GCCTCGGAGGCGCGGAAGGTCGGGAACTATTACGCCGCCTACATGGATGAGAAAGCGATCGAGGCGAAAGGTGCGAGTCCGCTCAAGCCCGCGCTCGACCGGATCGCCGCGGTCGCGGACAGGACCGCGCTCGCACGTCTCCTCGGCGGCGAATTGCGCGCCGACGTCGATGCGCTCAACAACACCGTCCTCCACACCGATCGCCTTTTCGGCCTCTGGGTCTCGCCTGATTTTGACGATCCGAGCCGCAATGCCGCCTATCTCCTGCAAGGCGGCCTCGGGATGCCCGATCGCGACAACTACCGCAACACGGACGCCAGAAGCGTCGCGCTTCAGACGAAGTATCGCGAGCATATCGCCGCGGTGCTGAAGCTGACCGGGATCGACGACGCCGAGGCACGCGCGGCCCGGATCTATGCGCTCGAGAGTAAGATCGCCGATGTTCACGTCAGCCGCACTGATTCCGAGGACGTGCTCAAGGCGAACAATCGCTGGCGCCTCCAGGACTTCCCGGCGAAGGCGCCAGGCCTCGACTGGCCGTCTTACTTCGAAGCCGCGGGGCTATCCGGCCAGCCGGGCATCATGGTCTGGCAGCCTTCCGCCGTCACTGGAATCGCCGCGCTGGCGGGCAGCGAATCGCTCGCGGATTGGAAGGATTACCTGGCATTCCATGCCATCGACCGCGCCTCGCCGCTGTTGTCGAAGGCCTTCGTCGAGGAAAACTTCAAGTTCCATGGCACCGCGCTCACCGGCGCGACGCAACTGCGCGACCGATGGAAGCGCGCCGTCGATGCCTCGAACCTCGCTCTCGGCGATGCGGTCGGCAAGCTTTACGTCAAGCGCTATTTCCCGCCTCAGGCGAAGGCCGCGGCGCAGAAGATGGTCAAGAACATCGTGGCCGCGTTCGGCCGCCGCATCGACAAGCTGGAATGGATGACACCGGCCACGCGCGAGAAGGCCAAGGCCAAGCTCGTCACGCTCTACATCGGCATCGGCTATCCCGAGCACTGGCGCGACTACTCGGGCCTGAAGGTCGACGCCAACGACGCCTTCGGCAACGCGCAGCGATCCGAGCTCTTCGACTATCGCTGGAACCTCGCCAAGCTCGGCAAACCGGTCGACAAATCGGAATGGTGCATGACGCCGCAGACCGTCAACGCGGTGAATCTGCCGTTGCAAAACGCGCTCAACTTCCCCGCCGCGATTTTGAATCCACCGTTCTTCGACACGAACGCCGACCCGGTGCAGAACTACGGCGGCATCGGCACGACGATCGGCCACGAGATCAGCCACAGCTTCGACGACCAGGGCTGCCAGTTCGACGCCGATGGGCGCCTCGTAAACTGGTGGACACCGGAAGACTCTGCGCACTTCAGCGCCGCGGCCGACCGCCTGGCGGCGCAGTTCGACACCTACGAACCGCTGCCGGGCAGCCACGTGAACGGGAAGCTGACGCTGAGCGAGAACATCGCCGACGTCGCCGGTCTCTCGGCTTCCTATGACGGCTACCGGAGCGCCTACGGAGGCAAGCCTGCGCCCAGCGCGCAGGGCCTCACCGGCGACCAGCGATTCTTCGTCGCGTTCGCGCAAATCTGGCGGAGCAAGCAACGGCCGGAATCCTTGCGAAACTCGCTGATGACCAACGGCCACGCGCCAGGCGAGTATCGGGCGGATACCGTCCGCAATGTCGACGCATGGTATGAAGCGTTCGCCGTGAAGTCGGCCGGCAAGCTCTACCTGGAACCATCGGCACGCGTACGGGTGTGGTGAGCATGATTCGTCGATTCGGGTCGCTCCTCGCGCTCACTCTTCTTGCCTGCGCTACGCAGCCGCAGGCGGTGCCGGTTGCCGCACCCACCGCGCCACAGGCCGAAGCCAAACCCGCCGATTCGCTCGATGCGCGGCTTGCGAAGCTTCAGAAACTCGATGGCTTCGTTCCGCTGTACTGGGACGCCGAGGGCGGGCGCCTCTTGATGGAGATCTCGCGGTTTGGCGAAGAATTCCTCTATTGCGATTCGCTGCCCGCGGGCGTGGGCTCGAATCCGATCGGGCTGGATCGCGCCGAGATGGGACAGCGGCACATCGTTCGATTCGATCGCATCGGCCCGAAGGTACTCATGATCGAGCCGAATTATCGGTTCCGAGCCATCAGCAACGACGCTGCCGAACGCCGCGCCGTCGAGGACTCATTCGCCCAATCCATTCTGTGGGCTTTCAAAGTTGAGCCCGGAAACGTGCGGCGCGACGCGAACGGCAAAGCGAGCGCCGTGATCGTCGATGCCACGGATTTCTTTCTCAGCGATGCGCACGGAGTGGTCAAGCGTCTGCGCGAGACGAAGCAGGGCACCTACGCGCTCGACCGCAATCGCAGCGCGATCTATCTTCCACGCACCAAGGCCTTCCCGCGAAATACCGAAGTCGAAGCGATCCTGACATTCGAGACTGCGAGCGATCCAGGGCCGCTCCTCAGCGGTGTCACCCCGGTGCCCGAGCTCGTGACCGTGCGCGAGCACCATTCGCTTGTGGCGCTGCCCGATCCCGGCTACACGCCGCGTCGAGTCGATCCGCGCGTCGGCCTGTTCGGCGACGAGATCTACGACTACGCGAGCCCGTTCAACGGACCACTGGAGAAGCGCTGGGTCGCTCGCCATCGTCTGGAAAAGAAGGATCCCGCCGCCGCGGTGTCCGAGCCGGTGAAGCCGATTGTCTACTACGTCGACAACGGCGCGCCGGAGCCGATCCGCAGCGCGCTCGTCGAGGGAGCGTCCTGGTGGAGCGCGGCGTTCGAGGCCGCAGGATTCCGCAACGCGTTCCAGGTGAGAGTGCTGCCGCTGGACGCTGATCCGATGGACATCCGCTACAACGTCATCAACTGGGTGCATAGGTCCACGCGCGGCTGGTCGATGGGCGAGAGCGTCATCGATCCTCGCACGGGCGAGATCATCAAGGGCTCGGTCATCCTCGGCTCGCTCCGCATCCGGCAGGATGTTCAGATCGGCGGCGGGCTCATCCCGCAATACGGAGAGGGCGATGAGGAGGCGCTCGCCGCGCTCGATCCCGCGACGTCGGCCCCGGCGATGGCTCTGGCGCGCATCCGCCAGCTCGCCGCGCACGAGGTCGGGCACACCCTCGGGCTCGATCACAACATGGCCGCGAGCAGTTACGGCCGGGCCTCGGTCATGGACTATCCGGCGCCGTGGGTGAAGATCACCGACGGCCATCTCGATCTCTCCGATGCCTACGCGAAAGGGATCGGTGCCTACGACAAGTTCGCGATCCGCTACGGCTACTCGCAGTTCGCACCGGGCGTGAATGACCAAGAGGCGCTTGATCGCCTCGTTCGCTGCGCGGTCGGCGATCCAGCATGCCCCGAGGGCGAGCGCTCCGATCCGCCGCTGCTGTTCGTCAAGGACTCCGACGCCCGGCCGGTGAGCGCCGCGCACCCGCTCGGTTCGGTCTGGGACAACGGCGCAGACCCGGTCGCGTACCTGCGCCACGAGATGGAGGTGCGTCGCATTGCACTCGCGCAGTTCGGTCTGCGCAATCTGAGGACCGGTGAGCCGCTCTCGTCGCTCGAAGAAATCCTCCTGCCGCTCTATCTGCATCATCGTTACCAGCTCGAGGCGGCTCTGAAATCGCTCGGCGGTCTCTTCTTCACGTACGCCGTGAAGGAGAAGGACGGCGTGGCACCGCGCGAAGTGCGGAGGATCGTTCCTCCGGCAAAGCAGCGCGAGGCTCTGAATCTCGCGATCGAGACGCTCGATCCGCAGTTCCTCGTGATTCCGCAGCGGATCCTCGATCTCATCCCGCCGCGCGCCTTCGGATACGAGGCCGGCGTCGCCGAGCTATTCGAGAAGAACACCGCGCCCGCGTTCGATCCCATCGCCGCGGCGATGGCGAGCGCCGACATCACGCTCGCCGCGTTGCTCGATCGCCATCGCTGCGCGCGCCTCGCGGAGTTTCATGCCGAGAATGCCGAAAATCCAAGCCTCGGCGAGGTGCTCGATACATTGCTCGACGTCGCCGCGCCGGCTGGAAGATCTGATCACGCGAAACGCGCCAGCGCTGGCTATCCCGCCGCGATCGTCCGCGCCGAGCGCGCCTTGATCGCTCGCCGGCTCATGGATCTCGCGGCCGACGCCGCCGCAGCCGACGAGGTTCGCGCCGAGTCCAGCGAGGCATTGAGAAAACTCAGCGCCCGCCTCGGCGCGAACGTCGACCGCGTGGCCGATGCCAGCGAGCGCGCCAGCCGCCGCGCAGTCCACGACGACATCGAGCGATTTCTCGCGCGGCCCGCCGAGCCGGCGAAGCCACCGAAGGCGCTCAGGATTCCGCCCGGCCCGCCGATCGGCGATTGACCAGGCTGATCGGACCGATCGGACCGATCGGTCAGATCTCCGCTGTTAGAATCCCCGTTCCACTTTCGAGGAGGCAATACGTGAAGAAGAGCCTGCTTCTCGGACTTCTGATCATGGCGGTGGCTGCTCTGACACTCTCAGCGCAAAGCGGCGTGGCGATTCCGGAGATTCGCCCCGAGGCCATTCGCGCGCATATGAGCTTTCTGGCGAGCGACTTGTTGGAGGGACGCGGGACAGGATCGCGCGGCCATGAGATTGCCGCGCACTACGTCGCCGCGCAGTACGAGGCCATGGGGCTCGAGCCCGGGAACAGCGCGAGCTGGTTCCAGGTCGTGCCGTTCCGCTGGGTCGTGCCGTCCGGCGGGCAGTCGTCGATCACCCTCACGCGACCCGGTGCCGCTCCGGTGACGCTCGGGTTCGGGCAGGACTTCGTCAGCTCCGGCGATCCGTTGCGCGAAGATTCGACCGCCGAGGGAGAGGTCGTCTTCGCCGGCTACGGAATCACCGCGCCGGAACAGAAGTACGACGACTACGGCTCGATCGACGCCCGCGGAAAGATCGTCGCCATCCTCAGCGGCGCGCCGAAAGACTTTCCGAACGATCTCCGCGCTCATCACAGCAGCTCGCTGATGAAGCTCGACAACGCCGCGGCGCATGGGGCGATCGCGATCCTCACGTTCGCCGTGCCCGCCGAGGCCTCGATGTTCCCATGGCCGCGCGTGGTGCGACAGTACAAGCTCGGATCGATGAACTGGCTCGAGAGCGACGGTACGCCGCATGCGACGAGGCGCGAGATTCATGCCACGGCGTCGATCACCCGCGCCGGCGTCGAGGCCATCTTCGGCAAGGCTGCCGTCGAGACGATCTTTGCCGATGCCGAGAAGGGGCGGCCGCACGCCATCGCGTCCGGTGTCCATGCGACCGTGCACATCGTCAGCCGGCATTCACGCGTGGAGAGCCCGAACGTGGTCGGGATTCTGCGCGGCTCCGATCCGAAGCTGCGCGATGAGTACGTGGTCTATTCCGCGCATCTCGATCACCTCGGGATCAGCGAGCCCGTCGATGGCGACGCTATCAACAACGGCGCTCTCGACAATGCCTCCGGCATCGCCGCCATGCTCGAGATCGCCCGAGTCTTCGCCGCTGCACCGTCACGTCCGCGCCGTTCGATCCTCTTCCTGGCCACCACAGCCGAGGAGAAAGGCCTTCGCGGCGCAGACTACTTCGCGAATCAACCCACCGTGCCGGTCTCCTCGATCGTCGCCGATATCAACATCGACGAGATCCTCATGTTTCATCCGGTCAAGGACGTGATCCCGATCGGCGGCGAGCACTCCGACCTCGGCGACGTCGCCGCGCGCGCTGCTCAGACGATGGGCCTGGAGCTGACGCCCGACCCAATGCCGCAGGAAGTGGTGTTCGTCCGCAGCGATCAGTACCCGTTCGTCCGCCGAGGCGTTCCGTCCATCTACGTCGACAGCGGCTTCAAGTCCACCGACCCGAACGTCGACGTGCTGGCGATGGAAACGAAGTGGATTCGCGAGATCTACCACACGCCGAAGGACGACATGAGCCAGGCACTCGACTACCGCGTCGGCGTGCAGCTCGCGCAGTTCAACTACCTCATCGGGAAGGAAGTGGCCGACCGAACCGAGCGGCCGGTTTGGAAAAAGGGCGACTTCTTCGGCGACACGTTCGGGAAGCAACATCAGTGAGCAGTGAGAGGCAGTGAGCAGTGGTCAGTGGTCAGCACGTCATCCTGAGCCGCGTAGACGGCGAAGGATCTCAAGATGGCAGGGTTGTGTTTGAGCTGGGTCCTCTTCGCGTGCTCCGCGACTCTGCGTGAAAAGGCATTCACCACAGAGACGCAGAGGACGCAGAGAGTTTCCTCCCAGTCGCGCAAGTCCACTTCTGCTTTCTGCCTTCTGCCTTTCTTGAGATCCTTCGCCGTCTGCGCGGCTCAGGATGACGTAACTGACCACTGACAACTGATCACTTTCTTTTCTTCGCTCGCTCCAGCCACCGCGCGATGTTCGGGCTGTTGGGAAGGTGCTCGCGGGCTTCTTCGAGCGTGGCGACCGCATCCTCCGGCCGGTCCAGGACGAGGAGGACCTGCACCTTGAGCTCGATCAGGCTCTGGTAGAGCGAGAGGTCCGTCAGCTTCTGCGGTGACATGAGCGCGAGCGCGCGGTCGACGAATTTGACGGCGGTCTCGGGTTTGGACTCGTTGAGCGCATCGGCGGCGAACCGGTGGAGCATCCGCGGCGAGTCGCCGAGGAACGACTTCGTGTCGATGAACTGGACCAGCGCCTCCCGCAACAACGTCTCGTTGTCCGGGAACCACCCGTCGCGGATCACCCGCTCGACTTGGCGCGCCAGGTCCGCCGGGATGTCCGTTGAGATCTTCGCCATAGGTGCAGTGTAACGAATCGCACTTGGTTGAGTCATCCGTGTGAGTCAACATTGCATGTCGGGGCGGATCTGGTCAGACTTGGTAGCGGCTAGCCGCCCGCCCGCCGAACTTGAAAAGTTCGGCCACATCGAACTCTATGAAGTTCGGCCACAACGAACTCACACATGCTCGGCCATCAGAGAGGAGCTCCCGTGATCGATGAAATTCTGACTATGATTCCCGGACCGACCCCGGTCCATCCCCGCATTCTTCGAGCCCTGGCCCGCCCCACGGTGTCGCACGTCGCGCCGTCGTTCGTGGAAGAGTATCGGAGCGCTCTTCTTGATTTCCGAAAGCTCTGCCAGACCGAGACCGGCCAGCCGTTCATCGTCGCCGGCGCCGGAACGCTGGCGATGGAGATGGCCATCGTCAACGTGGTTGCGCCGGGCGAGAAGGTGCTCGTCCTTTCTCACGGCTACTTCGGAGACCGATTCTCCGATCTCGCCGCATCGTTCGGCATTCAATGCGATCTCGTGCGCTCGGAGTGGGGTCATGCCATTCCCGCAGGCGAGCTGGCCAAACGCCTCGACGGCGGCGCATACAAGGCCGTCACGATTACCCACGTCGATACATCGACCGGGACCGCATCGCCGGTCGCGGCCTACTGCGATCTGTTGCGCGGACGTGACGAGCTCGTGATCCTCGACGGCGTCTGCGCCACCGGCGGAATCGACGAGCCCTTCGATTCCTGGGGCCTCGACGTGCTCCTCACCGGTCCGCAGAAGGCGATCGGCGCGCCTCCCGGCGTGGCGCTGTGCATCTTCTCGGAGCGGGCGATGGAGCGGCGCCGTTCGCGCTCCGCGGTGCCGGCCTACTACGCCGACATCCTTCGCTGGCTGCCGATCATGCAGGACCCTGGGAAGTACTACTCCACGCCGTGCGTGAACGAGATCGTGGCCATGGCCGAGGCGCTGCGGATCGTTCATGAAGAAGGACTGCCGCATCGATTCGCGCGGCACGACAGGATCGCCCGCGCCTTTCGAGCGGGCCTTGCGGCGCTGGGGCTCGAGCTCTTCACGCAGCCCGATTGCCTCGCGGCGACGCTGTCGGTCGTACGTCTGCCTGAGGGCGCCGCGGATGCCGCATTCCGCAAAGAGATGGCCACCCGAGGCGTCGTTGTCGCCGGAGGTCTCGGACCGATCGCCGGAAAGACCTTCCGCCTCGGACACATGGGAAACATCGCCGCCGCCGAGGTCGCGACGACGCTCACTGCGATCGAAGAGAGCCTGCGGGCGCTGGGCATGAAGCTCGACCACGGCGTTGCTGTGGCCGCGGCGGCTGCGCACCTCTCGGGGTAAACCAGAAACCAGAAACCAGAAACCAGAAAACTAGAAACTGGAAACCAGAAAAGGAGGATGTTTCCTTCTGGTCTCTAGTTTCTGGTTTCTGGTTTCTGGTTTACAACCTATTTCACCGTCCTCAGCACATTGAACTTCATCATCTCCGCGAACGTAATCGTCGAGTCGAGATCCTCGCGGGCGAGGCGAAGGGCCTGGTGCAAGCCTTCGAGGATCAGCTCCATCCAGAAGGCCAGCTCCTGATCGTGGCGCGGCGAGACGAACCGCCTCGCGGTGTCCGCGAGATGCGGGACACGATTCAGCTCGCTGAAGTAGTCGGCGAACGGCTGCTCGTCGGAGAGCGTGATCTTGTTGCCGGCGACGAACCAGGCCAGGATCGCGTCGTACGCCGGATCGCCTTTCGGCTGCGGCTTCGATTCCTCGGGCGGCGGCTTCTTCCGGCCGCGGCGCTCGGCGAAGAGATCGTCCATCTCGTCCTGATCGATCTCGCCGTAACCGCGCCGCTCGCGCTCGTTCGCCGCTCCGCGCCCCGCACGCTCGACCGGCGGATATTTCGTCTCGAACAGCTTGCCGAAGGCCGTGCCGATGAGCTTCCGGGCCACGACCTCCGATCCCTGCTGCTCGCCCTCGTACACCATCTCGACCTTGCCGGTGATGGCCGGGAGAATCATGGCGAAGTCGGAGAGGCGCGGGAAAATGAAGCGGTCGCCGGTCATCGCGGCGCGGCGCTCGAGGTTCGACTGCAGCAGCTCCATCGCAGCAATGGTGAGGCGCGCCGATACGCCGGAGGACTGATCGACGAGCTCGGATTCGCGGGCCACGAAGGCGATGCGCTCCACCATCTCGCGAACGTAATCAGGCACTTCGATGTGCGTTGGCGCTCCGCGGTCGAGCCACGCTTCCTGCTTCGTGATGGCCATGGCCGTGGTCACGCTCGCCGGTTAGTGCGTCAGTATCTGCGAATCGATTCGGTCCTTGAGCGGCGTGATGATGTTGCCGCGATTCGTGTAGTCCTCGGGGTTGGCGCTGAAAACGAGGACCACGTCCATGGGAATGCGCACTGGAAAGCCGCGGATCTGCAGATCGCGCTCTTCGAGAATGTTCAAGAGCGCCACCTGGATGCGCGGCGCCAGGTCGGGTAGCTCGTTGATCGCGAAGATCCCGCGGTTCGTGCGCGGGATGATGCCGTAGTGGATGACTTCCTCATCGGAGTACGCCAGCCGCTGGTTCGCGGCTTTGATCGGATCGATGTCGCCGATGAGGTCGGCCACGGTCACATCGGGCGTAGCCAGCTTCTCCCGGTAACGGTCGGCGCGATGCAGCCATGCGACCGGAACGTCATCGCCGCGGTCGACGATCAGGCGGCGGCATCGCTTGCAGGTCGGGTGGTAGGGCGAGTCGTTCATCTCGCAGCCCTCGATCATCGGGATGCGTTCGTCGAGCAGCGAGATCATCGAGCGGAGCAGCCGCGTCTTGGCCTGTCCGCGCAGGCCGAGAAGGATGATGTCGTGCCGGGAGAGCACGGCGTTATGGATGGCCGGAATCACGGTGCGGTCGTATCCGTGGATTCCAGGAAACGTCTTCTCGCCGCGGGCCAGCGTGGCCAGGAGGTTGTCGCGCATCTCGTCCTTGACGGAGCGCACGAGATAGCCGGACTGTCGCAGCTCGCCAATGGTATGGATCGGAGTGGTCACGGGTTGGGATCTTCCTTCGCCGGCGGAGCGGGCTCGCTGCGGCCCTTCTCGTCCGGCTGCTGGGATTCCTGTTCGGGATCGCGATTGTATGTGTTCATGGCCCGGCGCAAATCGCCGCGTGCGAAAAGGACGAGCGCCTCGACGGATCGCTCGATGCCGCGCTCGACGGCCGGCCACTCTTCGGAGGTGAACTCGTCGAGCACGTAGTCCCGAAGCCGCCCCGTCTCAGAATGGCTCGCGCCGCGCACGCCGAATCGTAAGCGCGGGAATCGCTCCGAAGCAAGCGACGCCACGACCGAGCGCATGCCGTTATGGGTCCCGGACGAGCCGTCAGGACGAATTCGCAGACGGCCGAGCGGCAAATCGACCTCGTCGTAGACCACGATGAGATCGTCGTTGGACTCGAGATAGGCGTTCACAAGACCGCGGACCGCTTCGCCGGATAGATTCATGTACGTGAGCGGCTTGGCCACCATCACCGCGCCGCCGGCCACGCGCCCGCGGCCGGTCATGGCGTCTTTCTGGTGGGTGTCGAAGGCGATGCGGAACTTCCGGGCGAACGCCTCGACGACCATCCACCCGGCATTGTGCCGCGAGCGCTCGTATTCCGGACCCGGATTGCCGAGGCCGACGATCAGTTTCATGACGCAGCGAAGGGTACAACACCCAAGACCGGTTTCATCGCGTCGTTGCCGGCCCGCCGTTGGCGTTGGCGTCGGCGTTGCCGGTTTATGACTCTTTCGTTTTGCCACGAAGATCAAAGTCAAAACCCGGCGACGGCGACGTCAACTGACACGGCGTCAACGTCACCGAGCTTTGATTCTCCTGTCTCGATAACGAAAGTCAAAATCAAAACCCGGCGACGGCGACGGCGACGCCAACGGCTACGACTACGGAGCACGGCGTCAGGGTCGCCGGTCTTGGGACTCTCCTGTCTCGATAACGAAAGTCAAAGTCAAAACCCGGCGACGTCAACGACTACGGCTACGGAGGCGAGGCACGAAGTCTTGCTTTGCGTTTCCGTTGCCGTTGCCGTCGCCGTCGCCGGGTTTTGACTCTTCTGTCCTGTTACGATGCCGACCCAAGACGCGATGACATTCGACCATTCGATCCGCCTCACTTTCCTGATCCTCGCCATGGCCACAAGCGCCGTGCTTGCCCAACAACCGCCCACTCCACCGCCGGCCGATACTGCCGCGCCGCCCTTGGCCCGAAGCGCGACGACGCTCACGACCGGCGATTCCGAACATCAGCTCTCGCTTTGGCCGCGCCCGGTCTATCCGGCCGACTACAAGCCCTCTCCCTGCGCTCCAGCGAACAGTTGCGAAAGCTTTCCCCCTGCCAATTTCAAGTCAGCCGCTTTCTCGTTTCTCGGCCTCAATCTGGACGAGGTCTGGCTCGGCGACCACTACGACGGTCTCCTCCGTCTGTTCGCTCCCTATTGCAGCAAACAAGCGACGTGCCTGGGCACCGCAGGGAATGCCTCGGCGTTCTGCAACGACGTGCTGGCCTTCGAGCTCCGCGACGCCGTCGCCCGCGCGTTTCCACGAAGCAAGAGCCCACGCGACTGGGAGCAGGCGGAGTTTTTCATGGAGGTCTTCGCCCTCGGCGTCGATCAGCAGGCGCTGAAAAAATGGGAGGCCGCGCAACCGTGCGTGGCCGCTTTGCCGAAAGCCCAGCACATCAAACCGCTCGACGCCTGGATGTTTCCGGCGTCGATCCCGCGCGACTACAAGGATTGGATCCGCGTCTTCACCATCGACCCAGACACGCATGTCCCGATCTACGCCGAGATCCTCGTCGAAGGTAAGACCGTGTATACATCGACGAATACGATCGGCGTCTGGGCATCCACCTATCCGATCAAGATGCCGGTCAAGTTCATCCGCGTACCGGACGCGGACGGCCACCGCGGCCTGCGGGCACCGGAGCTCACCGTTCATGCGGACGGCTATCCCGACTTGAAGTTTCCGCTACCGGTCGCGATTCCTCGCATGACGGTGTCACTCAACCCGCGGCCCTCGGAATTGCGTCCGGGCAGGAACAGGATCACGGTGACCGCAAAGGACGCCGAGACCGGCGCGCCGGTGGAGGCTCGCGTGATGATCGGCGACGACATCGCCGGCGAGGCCAACACGCCGTTCGATTGGGTGTTCGCGAAAGGGAAGCGTCCCGAGATCTGGGCCACCTCGCTCTTCGACGCCTATCCGGATGCGATCGTGGCGAAGGGAGAAAGAGCATCGCGGTAGTCGGATCTGCGTGGCTCGTTGCCGTCGCCGTTGGCATCGCCGTCGCCGTCGCCGGATTCTGACTCTTCTGTCTAGTCACAGAAAGTCAGAGTCAAAAAACGGCGACGGCGACGGCGACGGCAACGGCTACGGTTGACCCTACCTCGTGGCCAGCTTCGCCAGGATCACTCCCGCGACCAGCCCGATCACCGCCGCGCTCACAAGCAGACCGACCTCATTCGCGGAGTGGACGGGACGATATTCGGCGGTGCCGTTCTTGATCTCGATGAATCCGGCCGGTTGTGCGCGAACGCCACCGCCTCCGCCGCCGCGCTCGGCCGCGCCATGCCCAAGGCCGCCGCCACCGAAGCCCCATTGCACTCGTGCCACCGGAATGATCGTGGTCCCGTTGCGCTCGATCGCCTCGCCATAGACCTGCTTCGCGTTCGCGTGAAGTTGGACGACCTCCGCGATTCGCTCCAGGAGCGTCTGTTCTGCAGCCATCCGAACCTCCTTCGATCGTCCGGACTCGCGCGTCGATCGCGCGGCCGGGTGCTCATCCTCACAGCGAGGGGCGGCCGAAGTCAAATGGGAAAAACGGGCCAGGGCGGCCGGTCTCTGATAGCGTCGCTTCGTGCGCCTCCGCGATCACCGGCCTGCGCTTGCCATTCTCGTCTCGTTTCTCGCTGCGGGATGTCTCTTCCTCTCGCCGGCATACGTCCGGCCCGACTCGGTGGGCGTCTACGCCTGGCTGCGCTCGGCAGTGATCGACGGCGATCTCCTCTTCTTCAACGAATGGGCCGGCTTCGGCATGATCGATGGCGGCGTGACGCGCTTCAAGGAAGTGACGCCGCTCGGCACGCTGGCAAATCACTGGTGGATCGGCACGGCGCTCCTCTCCGCGCCCGCGTATCTGACGATGCACTTTGGCAAAATCCTTTGCAGCATCCAAACCGGTGACGGCTTCTTCGGCGCCTGGGGCGCGCTGCTGGCGTGGCTCAGCGTTGCCTTCACGGCGCTGGCCACCGTGATCGCCGGCAGGCTCATCCGACAGCTCGCGCCTGAAACAGGCTCCGCCGCGCGGGCGACGATTCTCGCTGCGATCCTGCTTGGAACGCCCCTCTTCTGGTACACGTTCCGCCTTCCGCTCGGAACGCATGCCGCCGGGACGTTCGCCGTCGCGCTGCTCACGATGGCCCTATGCTGGCACGATCAGGATGACGTCGCGGCCATCGCCATCGGGCTCGCGCTCGGGCTGGCGATCGCGACGCGGCTGCAGCATTTCGTGCTCGTCCCAGCCGTGGCCTGGCATGCATGGAGACACCACCGCTCGCTGCGACGCCTCCTGCTGCTGGCGGGCGGCGCGGCGTTGCCGCTGGCGAGCCAGGGGATGGCCTGGTGGATCGTCTACGGCTCGCCGCTCGGACCGCTTACCACCGGCGGCAACGAGCATGGCGCGACATGGCTCCCCTTTCACAGCAACGCGCTGCTTCCGGTCCTCTTCTCGAGCTACCACGGCCTCTTCGTCTGGGCACCGATCGCGCTCCTCGCCGCGGCCGGCTGGACGATCGGCTGGCGGCGGCACAACGACGCGGCGCCGCTGATGATCCTGATGTTCGCGGGCGAGTGGATCGCGAACGGCTTGTTCGATCGATGGTTCTGGGGTGGGATGTCGTTCGGTCCGCGGCGCTTCGTTGATCTCGCCGTGCCGATGGCCATCGGCCTGGCGTGGCTCGCGACGTCGATCCGCCGCACCGCGTTCTACGCCATGACGGGAATCGCAACGGCCTGGTCGATCGCGCTGATGGTGGCAACACACGCGAGCACGCTCAGCCTGTCGCGGTACGTCACCTTCGCCGATCTCGTCAACAGCGTTCTATCGGCGCTGACATGGAGCCGCGCCGCGCAAGCGCCGCTGCGCTCGCCAATCGCGGACGGTTTGCTGGCTGGGCAATCGATCGCGGCGCTGGGAGCGATCGCTGCCGGCGGGCTCCTGCTCCTCTGGCTCGCACAAGAGCGGCGGCGCATCGCGATCGCAGCCTGCATCTATTTCGCGCTCTGCGCCGGCGCAACGGCGACGCTATGGCAGCCGACCCGAAGCCGCGCGCAAGAGGAGCATGCGCGCTACCGAATCGACGATCGCGTCGCCGCGCACTGGGGACCGCTTGTCGATCAGCGAACCCTTCTCGGCGACGAGCTCGCGTATTTGCGGGGAACCGGCCAGCCCGACCGCGCAGCCGCGACAGCGCGCGAGATCGAGGAGATGGACGCGCGAATCCGGGCGCTCACGCGCTAAGCGGCCGGCAGTTCGCGCAACTTGTCGATGATCTCCTTCTCGGTGGGAAAACGGCCTTCCTGCTTTTTCGAGAAGATCACGCGGTCGCCGACGGTGACATGAAAAACGCCGTCGCGTCCGCGCACCAGGTCACTGTCGAGACCGAGCTCGCTCTTGATCGTGTCCGCCAGACTGGCGGCTCTTGGAAGGTAGTTTCATACAACGCAGTACTCAATACGGACTTTCACGTCTTGTTTCTCCTTTGGACTGCCGCTCGCCCTTTGGACTGTGGCGACTCGCCGCCGCTTTTCGCGCCGGCAAAAGGAATGGGGAAATATGCTGGAGCTTGGGTAAGAGCCATCGGCCTCAGCGGATACGAACCAGAATCGCGGTGACATTATCGAGACCGCCGCGTTCATTGGCTTTGTCGATCAGCAACTGGCAGGACTGCTCGAGGCCGCCCGAGTCGGCAACCAGCCGGAGGATCTCGTCTTCGGGCACCATCCCCGTCAGGCCGTCGGAACAGAGTAGAAAAATATCGCCGGCCTCGGGCTGAATCTCGGAGGCATCGGGAGTCACCTGAAGGGCGCCGCCGAGGGCTCGGGTGATGACGTTTCGGAGGGGATGTTTCTCAGCCTCCGCCTCGGTGAGCATGCCGGCTTGAACCTGCTCGAATACCCACGAATGATCGTTCGTGATTCGCGAGAGCTGCTGGCCGCGGATCAGATACGCGCGGGAATCGCCGACGTGCGCGACCGACATCGTGGTCTCATCCGCCAGGCATGCCACGACCGTTGTGCCCATTCCCCGCAGCCGCGCGTCCTTGCGCATCGCTTCGAGCACGCGCTGGTTCGCGATGCGCACCGCCGCCATCAGCCGGTTCGTCGAGCGCTTCAGGTTCTCGTCGTAGGCGTGGGGCCATGTGCCGTCGTCTTCCTTCGTATGAAGGATGAACTCGGAGATCGAGTCGACCGCGATGCGCGAAGCGATCTCGCCGGCGGCGTGGCCTCCCATTCCGTCAGCTACGAGGAACAGATGCGCCTTATCCTCGACGAGGAAGGAGTCCTCGTTGTGCTGGCGCTGGCGCCCGACATGCGTGAGACCGTATGCTTCGAGCTCCATCCCTATCCCTTTTTGAAAAGGGAAAACCCCTTCCCAGCCTCTTTGGTGTCGGTCCGGCCCTGGCGCAACTCGGCGAGCGCATTCAATACATCCATATTATCCGCATCCCACTTCAACGACTCGTCCAGATAGCGCTCGGCCTTGGCCATGAGCCCGGCCCGCTTGCAGAGGAGCCCGGCATCCTTGAGATAGACGGGATTCATCGGTTCCCGCTGAACGGCGCTCTCGATGGCCTGCACGGCCTGGCGGGTCATGGATGGAATGCGCGCCGCCGCCAGCGAGAGATAGTGGAAGGCCTTGGCGTCCTGCGGATTGTGCTTGACGGCCATGTCGAAGTTCTCGTACGCCGCCCGGATGTCGCCTTCCTTGAAAGCCTTCACGCCCTTCGACATGTAAACCTTCGCCACCTGAGTCAGATCGGCTGGGCTCTTCGGCGCGGCGCTGGTCAGCTCCGCGTCGTGCTGCCTGCGGCGCACGGGATTCGTGAGTACGTTCACCGCTTCGGTGAGGGTCTGGAACATGCGCTCGGACTCGGCCTTGTCGGGCCCTTTGTAACGGTCGGGATGATTCTCCCGAGCCATCTTGCGGAACCGGTCGCGGATCTCCTGCTCGCTGGCGCCGCGCTCGACGCCCAGAACTTCGTAGTAGTTGATTCTCATCTCAGGATTTCTGGCTTCGCTGCAGGAATGCCTTGCGAGCGATCTGGCGCACGGTCTCGCTCACGTTCCTGTCGTCCTTGAGGCTCTTCAAGTCTCGTAAGGTTAAACGATTGATCATTGGGAGAACAACCCCTATTGGGGTCTTCGGATTTCTTGCCAGCGCCTGAACGATCGAGTATTTCGACATCCAGTCGCGCCGCGTCGTGATGAGGCGAAGCACTTCCTCGTCGATGTTGCGCATCGACGCGAAGCTCTCGATCTCGCCGTCGCTGAGGCGAGGATTGCGCACAACCGCGCTGCAGATCAGTTTGTTCCGGTCACGAATCAGAATCGACCGCTCCGTCTTTCCACCTTTAAACGCCAACTGCACTTTCTCGGAAACGGTCATCACCAGGACCTGCGCCCAGATCGAGAGCTTCTTCGGATCCTCCTTCTCAGGCTCGCTCAGCTCAACCGGCGGCACGGCCGCTCCGGGATCCGCCTCGGCCATGGCCAGGAGATCGGCGATGGCGTCAACAGGAAGGTCGACCGCGACCTCATCCTCCGCCACGAGGAGCGCGGCTGCGGCGGCTTCTTCCAGCGCCTTCTGAATGCGGGCCTTCTTCTCGAAGAACTCCTCGCGCGTCTCCATGGCCCGTCGCCGCGCGTCGGCGGAAAGATTGGGGTTGCCTAACAGCGCGTCGAGAATCTCCGGCGCGCGGAGGATGCGGGCCTGGTTGATCACGATGACTTCCTGGATGTCGGCGTTCGCGCGCCCGGCCAGGGCGACGATCGCGGAATCGCTCACGACGCGGTTCCGGATCAACGCCTCCAGCACCACCGGGTCGCTCGTCGCCCGCAGAAGTCGCTCCAGGTGCACGGGCTCCGCCGTCTCGTTCGCGGCGAACTCCATCAAGACGCGCGTCGGAATGTCGCCCAGCGATGCGCTCGCCAGCGAAGCGATCTCGGCGTCGTGCGATGCCGTGAGATAGGCGAGGATCGCGACGAGATCCTCCTGCGGGAGCGGAAGGAACCCGCGGGCCACCGTGACGATGACGTCTCGCGGGTATTCGCCCGATTCGATCCTCGCGATAACGACCGAGGCGGTGAGCTCGAGCGGCGATGTACTGCTCATGTGTTGTTGTTGTTTCCTGCCTGCGTCATCTTCCGGAGAGACTCGCGATCGTAGACGCGATCGTGCAGCACCTGCCCGTCGCGCCCGAGCGGGGGAATCCGGAGATCGTTGATGGTCAGGCTCACGCCGGCGGCGTTTCCGATGGTCCGGAAGCGAATGCGGCTCTTTGCCTCGAACGTCTTGCGCTCGCCGCGCTTGAGCTCGTCGCTGAATACTGTCTTGCCGTCGATGTCGAGGGTAACCCAGGAATTGTCGATCACCTCGACGGTGAGGCGCAGGATGTCGTCGTTCACCGGGCCCGCTGGAGCAACCGGCGGCGGGATCGAGGCCGTAACCGCCGGTACGGCCGCGGCTGGCTTCTGCTGCGGCGGCGCCGTCTCGTGCCTCGCCGTGATGGCCAGGGCTTCGGCCTTGGTCTCATCGAGGCGCATCTCGCCATGTGCGCGCTGGCTTGCCCACCAGGTCACGCCGACGAGGGCCGCGACGATGATCACCAGAATGTACACGTTGCGGTCGACGCGCGCGTAGGCCGGCGGGATTCCCCGCTCGATCTTGATCTTGTCGCGGGTCGGGGGAAGCGGCGGAGCCAATTGCTCGATATGCGGAGGTTTGTCGCGCTCATCGCCGGCGATGGCTGCGTTGTACCGGCCGACGATCTCCTCCGCATTCAATCCGAGGTGCCGGGCATACTCGCGGACGAATCCCCGCGTGAACACGGGCGCCGGCAGAGTCTTATGATCGTTCCGCTCGATGGCCTCGAGGAATCGCCTGCTGATCTTCGTGGAATCCGAGATCTCCTTGAGGGAAATGCCGCGGATCTCGCGCTCCCGGCGAAGCTCTTCGCCGAACGCGGCCAGCTCAGGGTTTGAATCCGAATCCAGGTCGGGCATCGGGAGCGCCATTTTATTCGTTTCTCGCGAGTCCGGCCGGAAAATCCGCCCGAATCAGCCCCTCCTCCGGGCCGCGAAGCCTCTCGATGCAACGGCGGAGATAGACCGACGTGGTGGGGAGCGAGAGGATTTCCAGCAGGTCGCGGCGGTTGAGATGGCGCAGTTGCGACGCTGCCACCGACCGAGGGGTCACCGGGTTGAGGACCAGCGCCTTTCGGATCGAGCGGCGGAACGCCCACTTGGGGTCCGACGCCAGGAGCTGGAGCTGTTGCGCCCCCGCGCGTGTGGAGCTTGCCAGCAGCAGCAGGTCGTCCTCACGAAGGCGCGGATTGTGCAGAAGCGCCTCGAATACTCGAGGATCGGCATCGAAGAGGAACACGCGGATCAGCGTCGGGCCGCACCGCTTCGCGGACGAGATCCGCTCCCCCACCGTCAGTTTCTCCACCCTCAGAAGCAGTTGTTTGTCGATCGCCCGGCGCGATGGCGGCGGTACCTGCATCGCCACCGAGAGCCGCAGCAAGTCGAACCAGTAGAGATAGTGCACGAGCTTGGCGGTCTCGCTTTGCGGCGTGGCCGGATGCTCGACGAGCCGCACGCAAACCGAGTACATCGCGGTGTAGCGGCGATTTTGGGCGATGGCATGGCAGACCGCGGCTGGGCACTGCACATCGCCAAGCACGCGCAGGAGAAACTCCTCATCCACGGCGGGATCGTTGCGCCGCAGGAGCTCCAACACGCTTTCCATTCCGGAGGTCCGGCCGGATTGTTGTACCATCCACTTCACTCGCGCCGCGATCAGCCGCCACAGCGGTCCGCCATGCAGACGGAGCCGGCGGCGTGCAGCGATTCAAAGCAACATCCTGCGCCACTCCCCGATTTCGGGAAAGAGCTCAGAGCACGACCCGATCTCCGTCAAGTGACGCGACGGATACCGCAATCGTATTGAAGATCGAGAAGCTGTGACAGGAGCCCCGTTGCCAGAGACCTCATGAGCCACGACATCCCATCAGGCCCGATCGTCCTCACTTCTCCTCCCTCGGCGAAGGATGCGACGGCGGTCGGGCCACGCCCCACGACCACTGAGCAACCGCGGCCCATACTGGAGACCGAGACCGGCGACCCCGCCGCCATCGCTGGCGACGCCCAGCAACAGGAGCGTCCTGCGGCGCTCACCCAGCTTCTCTCGCATCTTGCGCACGTCTTCATCGGCGCGCCCGTCGCCGTCTGGGCCGCCATCGACGGATCATTGGCGATCTTGTCCGTGAAGGTCGGGCACACCTTCTCGCCGTTCTACTACGGTCCACACAACCTCATCTATTACAGCGTCGATCAAATGGCGGTCGTCCACGCCATCGGGCTGTTTCTGGCCAGCTATGCGTTCGGGCTCTACGGACGCGCGGCCTTCAACTCCACCTACCGCATCCTGGCGCTCTCGTTCGCAGCGAACCTCGTCGCCCTCGCATCCACGACCCTGTTTCAATCGTGGTTTCGATTCGTTCAAGTCCCGCGCTGGGTACTTCTCTACAGCTTCCTTCTGACTCTCCTTACGACGTCCCTCGTGCGGATCGTTGCCAAAGGCCTCGTCGGGCGGACCAAGGTACGCGTGCTGCTCGTCGGCGATCCCACCAAGCACGCCTACCTGGCGGAAGCGATGACGCGGAAGTACGGCGACCTCTACGAATTGCCGAGATCGCTCGATGTTCGTAACCTCTCGCCAACCGAGCGTATCGGCCGCACGCTGGAGATGTTCTTCTCCTCCAGGGCAAACGAGATCGTGGTCGAGGATGACTCGGAGCTGCTGCTCGACCTCCTCCGCGCCTCCGCTCCCATCACCCAAAGCGGCGGCGTGCTCCGCACCATGTCGGCATTCCATGAGGAGCTTCTCCAGGAAGTGCCGATCGACATCGCCGACTGCCGCAGCCTCCTCGGACCCGGCTGGGGCGTCGGACGCCAGAGCACTGAGATCATCAAGCGCTGCTTCGACCTGCTCCTCGGCTCGATCGGCCTGATACTCGCGGCTCCGCTCAGCGTGCTCATCGCCGCCGCGATCAAGCTCACCAGCGCCGGTCCGGTGATCTACAAACAGAAGCGGGTCGGCCGCTTCGGCGCTGCGTTCTTCATCTACAAGTTCCGCACGATGCACGTCGATGCCGAGAAAGACGGCGCGGTGTGGGCCGCTGCCGATGATCGCCGCGTGTCCGCTGTCGGGCGGATCTTGCGCAGGAGCCGGCTCGACGAGCTCCCGCAGCTCTGGAACATCCTCCGCGGCTCGATGTCGTTTGTCGGCCCGCGCCCCGAGCGGCCGGAGTTCGTCGAGGCTCTCGAGAAAGAGATTCCTTATTACCAGCTCCGCCACCTGGTTCCGCCCGGACTGACCGGATGGGCCCAGATCCGCCGCCCATACGGATCGAGCATCGAAGACGCCCGGCAGAAGCTCTGCTACGACCTCTACTATGTCCGGCGATACGGCCTTGTATTCGACATCACCGTCTGCGTGAAAACTCTGTTCACAATGGCAAGGGGCGCCAGGTAGTGTTGGTTAAACCTGCTGCCTCACTTCTGCCTTCTGCTTTCTGCCTTCTGCCTTTCCAATGCTGTACGCTTGAGCCATGGTGAGTCCGCCGGGACCAGACGCTCCGCCCGAAAAGACGGCGCCGATCCGAATTCTCTACGTCATCACCAAGGCTAATTGGGGCGGCGCGCAGAAGTACGTCTTCGACCTTTCCACGTGCGCTGCTCGGGAGGGCTTTGCCGTCACTGTCGCTCACGGCGCGCCGGGCGAGCTCGCGGATCGCCTTCACGACGCCGGCATCCGGACGATCGAGATCCCCGGCTTCGGCCGCGACGTCAATCCCGCT